>CALLVX010000072.1 GCA_938010765.1 uncultured Flavobacteriaceae bacterium
ACACTGAACTTGCCACTCTCAAAATCAGAGACAATTCTCTTTTTGTAATCGTCCGAAAAATAACGGCGCTTGCTGATCTTTCTTAAATTTGCTTTCATGGTTTTCCATTAAATATGGTCAACCTATATCAGGGACGTACACAACTGCTTACTTCTGTTTACTCGATACTACTGACTTGCTAATTGAAAACCTCCTACGTCTTTTTCAAAAATATTCAAGAAGCTACTTCCGAAACCAATAACTCCCTTGCCTTATTGATCAATATTTTATTCTCTTCAAAGCTGGGTTTCGACATTCCCTCAGATTCTGTGACAATTTCATTTAACAACTCCAGTGCCTTTTCTTTTTTTGTATTCCGAATGTAGAATTCGGCCAGTTCCAACCGTTCCCGGTAGCGGCTGAAGGGAGCATCGAATTGAGAGAGATAGTGTTCCGCCTCGGCAATTTCCCCTTCTTTCTCAAGAGCCAGCGCATATAGAAAAGCTACTTCCGATTTTCTAAACTTTGTATGGTCTTTGATACGCTCGGCACATGCTATGGCATGATCATAATCCGTTGAAAAATAATAGGCCTTGGCCAGTTTCGAAGTCACATAAAAGTCATTTTGAAAAGTACCTTTGAGACAGGTCTTATAATCGGAAATCGCCTCTTCATACATCCCCGCTTCCAAGTACGCATCGGCTAGGTTCGAACGGTTTTCGAACGTATCTGAAAAGCGAAGTTTCTCTTCGAGACTCCTAATTTTTTTCCCAGGATTCAATACTGCGGTCAGTCGCTCTTCTATCTGCTCCACATCGCTCTTTCGAATCACTTTCCTTAAAAAATATATAATGCACCCTATAAAAGGAATAAAGAAAATGACAAACATCCATTGGTACGAATTTTTATGGGTATAACAATGGTACACGCAATAAACTTGTAGCCCAATTACAAGGTATAAATACATCATACCTCTAAATTAAAAACTATAATGGAAGTTCCTTCCTTGGATACTAGCAAATCGATTAAATCACGATTCACTAGGCTGAATTTCGACTTGCATTGATATTGCCATACAACGATCTAGTCACAATTTTCTCGTACTCTTCTTTAAAGCTTGATCCCTGTCCTATTTTTTGCAAGGCGTATTGTTGAATAACCAAGAGTGGCAAAACAATGTTCTCCCGTATTTTGATCGATTCGCGAGAAACAGCTTCATTTTCCATTAATATTTTGGAACCTGATATGAGCAACAGCATTTCTTTAGACAACTGATATTCTTCATATAAAATATGCCAGAACTCCCCGTACTCCTCATTTTCTTTCATATAGCTGGTCAGCTCAAAATAACATTTTGAGAGAGACATCATACTATTGAGCATCAAAGCCTTGAAAAGGGGCACTTCTTTATAGAGTTTTTTAATGTCTTTTAATTTCCCTGCGTCTTTTAAGGTTTTTATGGCGGTTCCGATTCCGAAATATCCAGGTACATTTTGCTTCAATTGGCTCCATGAGCCTACAAAAGAAATCGCTCGGAGATCTGTTAATTCCAGCTTTTTCTTATTTCCTCTTTTTCCGGGCCTACTACCAATATTAGCCTTTGTATAGTACTTTAGGGTGCTCATATTTTCCAAATACGGCATAAATTTTTCATGGTGCTTCAGGGCATCGTACTTGGCAAAACTCAAATCGGAAAGTTGTTCGAGCAATTGTCTCGAAGCAGCAGGGATGACATTTTCTTTCCCGAAGAGGTTGTTCGAAAGACCGGCCGTTAGCAATTGTTCACTGTTATGCATGAACTGCTCTTTTGTACCATAGGTACTGGTAATCGTTTGGCCTTGAATCGTAAGTTGAATTTCGTGATTGGCAACATCCTTTGTTTGTGCGGCATAAAAACGGTGGGTTTTTCCCCCACCACGCGCTGGCGGGCCTCCACGACCGTCAAAGAAAATAGCACTCACATCGTTCTTACCACATACCTTTGAAAGCTTTTCCTTGGTCTTAAAAATAGACCAGTTCGCCTTTACATAGCCTCCATCTTTGGTGCCATCGGAGAATCCTAACATGATCGTATGTTTTTGGTCTCTCTGCGCCAAATGGGCATTGTACTCAGGAAGTTCGAAGAGTTGCTGCATGGTCGCCTCAGAGGTTTCCATCCCCTTCATTGTTTCAAAAAGCGGTACGATATCGAAGGTAATCTCATCTGCCTTCCACCCGCACCAGCGGAAAAGGCCGAATACAAAGAGTACCGAAAAGACATCTTCTGAATTACTAATGATATATCGATTGCAGCCTTCCTCCCCATTTTTTTCTTGAATGCCTTTTAGTTGAAGTATATTCTCAATGGTATCTTTGACAATGTCTTCCTCAAAATTTGAGGCATCTAGTTTAAAGTTTTTGTGTAGTAACAAATCTACTAGTTCCTTCTCAGACAGTTCTTCCAAACTTTCTTTTATGAGCTTTTTACGCTTAAGAATAGCGGTTACAACTTTTATATGAACGCTGTGGTCTTGGCGTATATCCAGAGTGGCGAAATGGGTCTTGAAAATTTTCACCTTGTCGATCAAATGATCTAAGTCCTTTAAATAAAGCCCATGGTATTTCTCTACCAACAATTCTCGAATATCAAGCAATAAGTCAATAATATCTGAATAACCAATATGTTTGCTTGGGTCAAACATTGCCTTGTAGAGGTTGTTCCGTAAATTTCTCAATGGCTCCTGCAACGCTTTGAAGGTCAATTTTTTCTGTAATGCTTTTAAGTCATTATAGTAACACTTCATAAGGTTTACACGCAACTCATCAGAAACGTTCTTCGTAATAGCGGCTGTAACAAACGGATTCCCGTCCCGGTCGCCACCTGGCCAAAAGCCGAGTTTCATAATATTATGATTCTCAAACTCGTTATTACGAATGTTCTCTTTGATATAGGCATAGAGATCCCCCACCGCATCGTAATATACATTTCGAAGAATATAAATAATGTTCTTCGCCTCATCTAAAGGAGTGGGCTTTTTGGCGTTCATTAAGGATGTAAGCCCTAATTGTTGAAGTACCACGTCGATTTCATCTATTTTATCTTCTAATATAAGCGATCGTAAATCTTCTATAATATCAAGGACGGCTGGCGTATAAAATTGCGTAGGATGTGCCGTAAGCACAATACGGGCACTAAATGTCGATAATTTCTTGGCAACCTTGTCCCAACTCTTATTTTTGTCGACCAACTGAAAGTAATCACGAATCGAAAGCACTGTACTATGTTCATGTAGCTTCGGAAAAGCAGCATCCTCAACACTATCATAGAGTACCACTTGCCGCTCTACATATTGTATGATGCGGAACATAAAATCGATTCGATCCTCCTCCGAAACCAAATGTGCATAGTTTTCAAAAAATGCTTCTAAAATTTCCTGTGGATTTCGTCCAGATTGTAGCCCTTTTTGACACTGATCCAACAACAAAGGTATCAACATACCTACATTTTCTATATTTCTATAGGGCAGGTTTAAAAACAAGCTGTTGTATACGTTGAACTTGTTATTGACCGACTTCTTGAACTCTTTTAATCTTTCTAAATTCTGCATAAAATATCAACTTCCTATTACTATAAAATTCACATAGCCCCCTATGAGGGAAACCAAACCCTAAATATCGCCATAATTCGAGAATACGACCTATTGTTTGTATCCTAAATAACAAAAATCACTAGCGACACCACAAAACCAACAGCCTTCACAACAATAATTTCACAAATCACTACTGAGATGCTACATTTACCTTGTAATAATTCAGATAGTAAATTTTTTCATTTTCATATAGTGTTCTCGTAAAAGAGTCCTAACAGCAATGTTAGGACTCTTTTTAGTTGGTATAAACTGTAAGGGTTAAAAGAATGGTCTGTACTGCAGCACCCTGAAGTCTAAGGTTGTAAACGCCGGATTTTCATCCTTCCTTTTTTTATATGCCTCTAAACTGCCTACAGCTCTATTGGCAGCTCCTGAAGGAGCAGTCAAAGAAACGGTACGCACGGTGCGCGGTTCTAAATTGCCTACCATCGGCATCTCAAAACTATGTACCCGAGGCACTTTGCTAGAAACAACATTTAATGCTATATCATGAAGCTTCAGGTGTTTTCGAAAGAAGTATTCTGGTCCGTTTTTGCTATTCCCACCGGTAAAAAGCAAGGTATCGACCCTTTTATACTTCGCCAGGTAACCCACTATGTTTCGCAATTGAATATTTTCCATTCCCAAATCAGATGCATCGATTTTTGAACGCTCTGCTCTCGCAACAATATCACAAACCCCTATACCCCGTTCTTTTAAAAATGACTTGCGCTGTGAGATAGCCTCTTTGGTATTTTCGAACTTAAGATCCAAATCGAAAATACGGTTTAAAATTGGCCACAATTGGCCATCCCGACTTCCATAGCAAAAATTTACATCGCCTTCCTTGAGTTCGCCTATGGTAAATCTTGGAGGCGGCAGTGTACCAACAATTAATTTGGTCGCTTCTGGAAACAGGTAGGGTTCGTAAGGGTGTACGTGTTGAAACAAGGTATTGTATGAATTTGAGTTCAAAAATAACTCATTTCAAATTTTGGAGATCAAAAAACCAGTATCATTCTATAGAAATTACGCTTTGTATACTACCGTCTGTTTTCGTACTTTTAGATGAACACCAAAAAACACATAATGGGAAAAGGCGATAAAAAAACTAAAAGAGGCAAGATTTTTAGCGGAACTTATGGTGCTCGCAGAAGACGCAAGGCCAAACGCAGTGCACAGAAGAAAAAATAACCACAACCGATAAGCCGTTTTACTCAACAATGAATTTCAGGGCTATCGTACCGCCTTCCTCAGCGGTTAACTCATAGGTGTAAAAACCGAGCCTTAGCGGGGTTTCGCCGACAAAATCTATTATCTGTAAATCATACGACTGTTCGCCTGCCGTAATGGTAATGCTCGCAAACTGATAGGCCTGTTCATACACCAAATACTCAGAAGACTCCCCGGCGGCAACATTTTCGTAGAGTTCATCGGTACCACTAACCGCCACCGTGTCATAGGCAAAACTGTTATTATTCTTAATACGGATATTGATACCATTCAACTCATCATCGCGATCGGTGCAACCTACCATAATTAGGAATGTGGCGAAAAGATAAAATGCTATTTTTTTCATGGTACCCTTATTTGAAATTGTATGTAGGGATAAAACGAACGTAAAGCGAAGATATTATCTCACGAAGACAGGTTCATTTTCTTTGACGGTATGGGACGGACTGAATTCATACTCATCTAAGTTGAACTGTTTTAAATCATCGAGGGTTTTTACTTCCGAATCTATGATGTAGCGCACCATAGAGCCTCTTGCCTTTTTGGCAAAAAAACTGATTACTTTGAGGTTATCGCCTTTCCAATCTTTAAAAATAGGAGTAATTATAGGCACTTTCAAGGTTTTAGGGTCCACCGCGCCGAAGTATTCATTGCTGGCAAGGTTTACGAAAAGTTCGTCCGTTTCCAATTCACTGTTCAATTGGGAGGTCAATTTCTTTTTCCAAAACTCATACAGGTTCTTATTCCTTCCAACTTTAAGTCGGGTTCCCATTTCGAGACGATAGGGCTGTATTAAATCTAACGGTTTTAGCATTCCGTACAATCCTGATAATATTCGTAGGGTATCTTGTAGCACTTCCATTTTTTTTGTCGAAAGCGAGTATGCATCCAATCCCTGATACACGTCTCCATTGAAGGCGTAGACCGCCGGTCTGGCATTTTCAAATGTAAAGGGAAATGAAAAATTCTGATTCCTTTCCCAATTCAATTGAGCCAAATTATCGGAGATTCCCATCAGTTCCGAGAGTGCTTTTGGTTTCTTCTTGGCCAACACCTTGTTCAGTTTCGCCGCTTCCTCCAAAAAAAGGGGTTGACTTTGTTCAAATTTCGGATATTCTCTCTCAAAATCGAGCGACTTTGCCGGGGATACTACTATTTTCATACGATTGCTTTAATAACCTAAAAATAATAAGGAATTTCGGGATAGCCTATCCTCTTTAACAGTAGTTTTCAATAACGGTATCAATGAAGGCTATCAATGCTTTTTTTAGTGCATGGTTCTATTTTTTGAATAAACAGCGTCGGGGTCTAGATACCCGTTCTGAACCTCGCCATACCCTTCTCCCATCGCCATGTTGACCGAGTCACGAATCTCTAAATACAGATGTGTCGGGTACTGGCCATCGGCCGTACCGATAGTCCCTATTTGAAACCTTTTTTCACCCAAGTGCCCTCGGGAACCATTACCGAATCACAATGCGCATATATCGATTCAATATCTTTTCCGCTGGACAAGGTGTGTACCATACGAACTACCTTTCCACAGCCACCCCCCAAGTCTTCTGTAGCTACTACCTTGCCATGGGCGAGTTTATGCCCAAACCTGAATTGCCTCCGGTAACCGCGTTACAGTCATCTCCTAAATGATTGTTCTCCCCAAATGCCCGGGCATTGTAGTACCATTTGGCATCAGGCTTTCCAACAGAAAAGTCAAAGGTATTGGCGATATGTTCTTTTGGGGTTGCTGAATGATTTGAAGAATCTGCAAAAGCCTCGGTGGTTTTAGAATCCATCGGGTGTTCTGCAGCCTGTTTACTTTTATTTTCATGCTGTTTACATCCACAAAAAAGGAAGTAAAGTCCCAAAAAAAGTAAAATAAAAAGCTTAGGCATCTCTCGGAGCAAGCTACTGACTATGCCTTGCATACTCTCGCCATTTTTGAATGCCTTGTTCCATATCTTCAGGAAGCTTCGAATCAAAACGCATGCGTACTCCCGTTACAGGATGCTCAAACCCCAGCGTTTTTGCGTGCAAGGCTTGTCTCGGTAGTATTTTGAAGGCATTTTCTACGAATTGTTTGTATTTGGTAAAAGTCGTGCCTTTTAGAATCCGCTCGCCCCCGTATCGTTCGTCATTGAACAAGGTGTGACCAATGTACTTCATATGCACCCGAATCTGATGTGTTCGCCCCGTTTCGAGCTTGCAAGCTACTAAGGTTACATATCCTAAACGCTCAATTACTTCATAGTGGGTAATCGCTTCTTTCCCCTCATCGCCTTCCGGGAAAACATGCATTTGCAAACGATTTTTGGGATTTCGAGCAATGTTACCCTCCACGGTACCTTTGTCATTTTCTACATCACCCCATACCAAGGCTATGTATTCACGTTCACTTGTCTTATTAAAAAATTGTTTGGCAAGATGGGTCATGGCCGTCTCGGTCTTGGCGACCACTAATAATCCAGAAGTATCCTTATCGATTCGATGTACCAGACCCGGACGCTCATTGTTATTCACAGGAAGATCTTTGGTATGGTGTAAAAGCGCATTGATCAAGGTTCCCGTATAGTTTCCATGACCGGGATGTACCACCATACCCGCCGGTTTATTCACCACCAAGAGTACCTCGTCTTCATAAACAATATTTAAAGGAATGTCTTCGGGAACCAGCAGAAACTCGTGTGGTGGATGTTCGAACAATACCTTCACCTCATCCCCCGCCTTTACTTTGTAGTTCTGCTTTACGGCAACCCCATTGACCCAAATATTACCGCTCTTTGCAGATTGTTGGATCTTATTACGGGTCGCGTACTCGATAAAATTCATCAAAAACTTATCGACCCTTAACGGCTCTTGCCCCTTTGATGCAGTTACCTTGTGGTGTTCGTATAATTCGCCCCCGTTAGCATCGAGATTCTCTTGTGGCCCCATAGGCTATTCCGAATTGGCCTTGATTTCTGCCCTTTGGGTAGTGCGCGCGCCATTACCGCAAACCAGCTCTACCTTTGAAGTTTTGGGAAGTTTGTCGCCAGGTTTAATACGCTTGCCTTTGTACTTCACATAATACACCATATCTTTTCCTAACTCATCGATATAGGTGGTACGCTGTACATCAAGGCCAACGGCCCTAAGCATCGAAGTGGCATTGCGTTTTGTTACCTGTTCAATCTTCGGAACTGTTACCTTTTTATAACCTGAGGGATTCACGGTAAAATAGATTTTTCTATTCTCTTTTACTTTATTCCCGGCAGGTGGGTTCTGGTCTATGATTGAAAAACGAGGGTAATCGGGATTAAAATTGGCCGAATCCAAGACTTCATATCGCAGACCCGCTTCCTCAACCGCGGTTCGCATATCGGGAACCGACATTTTCGAAAAATCCGGTACTTCTACAAACTCACCATGATTGGTTGTGCCTTTGAGCCATTGAAGTGCTAAAAAAACAACAACGATGGTAACCAATAATGCCAAACCCAACTGAATCAGAAAGGTCTTGCTTTTTATAAAGTTTAAAAAATTTCGCATCTGATGTACATATTCTGTACAAATATAGGAAAACAAGCCATTACAAATAAGGCTTCTATGGTCTAAATATTATAGGCATCAAAGAACACATCTTGAAAAGAGATAGCTGTTTTAAGATTCCAAAAAACAATAGCAGGCTTAAAAAAAAATGAATCGGAACCTATTTTTTTCTTTACTTTGAAACGATCAAAAACAGCTAAAACAATCTGATGAAAAAAAATATTGCCATCATCATGGGCGGGCATTCAAGTGAACTAGAAATTTCGTTAAAAAGCGGCAATGTGGTTTATCAGTATCTGAACAAGGAAAAGTTCGCCCCCTATCGAATTCATATTTTGAAGGAAAAGTGGGTATATGTTGACGAGCAAGAGGATGAATATACCGTAGACAAGAACAATTTCTCAGTGAACGTAAAGGGAGAGACCCTTCGTTTTGATTGTGTTTTCAATGCGATTCACGGATCCCCTGGGGAAGATGGCCTTATGCAAGCTTATTTTGAACTTCTCGGACTTCCACAGACCTCATGCGATTATTACCAAGCGTCGCTCACCTTTAACAAAAGAGACTTACTAAGTGTTTTGCGGCCCTATGGCATTCTATCTGCCCCATCTTATTATCTAAATTTAGGAGATGCGATAAACGAGGATGCTATTGTATCAAAGGTTGGATTGCCCTGTTTTGTGAAGGCCAATAAAGCGGGAAGTAGCTTTGGGATTTCAAAAGTGTATGTAAAAGAGGAACTTGCGACCGCTATTACCAATGCCTACAAAGAAGATGATGAAATAATTATAGAGGCTTTTCTAGACGGGGTCGAAGTTTCGGTGGGTGTCATAAAGTATAAGGGAGAAACCAAAGTACTGCCGATAACTGAAATAGTAAGTGAGAATGATTTTTTCGATTATGAGGCCAAATACCAAGGTAAATCTAAAGAAATTACACCCGCACGAATTACGAAAGAGCAAGAGTCCAGTGTCATTGAAATAGCAAAAAAGGCATATGATATCTTAAAAATGAAAGGGTATTCCCGAAGCGAATTCATCTTTGTTGATTCGACCCCTTATATGCTCGAAATGAATACCACTCCCGGATTGACCACAGAGAGCATTCTGCCCGAGCAGGCAAAGGTTGCCGGCATAACCCTGTCCGAATTATTTGAGAGCGCAATAACCGAGGCACTACCATAGAAATTAGTACATTTACCAATAGCACAAAGTAGCTGACAATGAAAAACCGCGCCATATTCCCAGGTTCCTTCGACCCTTTGACTCTTGGGCATTACGACATAATTCAAAGAGGTATTACGCTATTCGATGAGTTGGTGATCGCCATTGGAATCAATGCCGAAAAAAAATACATGTTTAGCCTTGAAGAACGCACAGCATTTATTGAAGAAGCCTTTGCCCATGATCCTAAAATAAAAGTGACGACCTATGAAGGGCTTACCGTGGACTTTTGTCAAAAAATCGACGCTAACTTCATCTTACGGGGGCTGCGCAACCCTGGAGATTTTGAGTTCGAAAAGGCGATTGCCCACACCAACCGAAAGCTCTCCGAAATAGAAACGGTTTTTTTATTGACCTCTTCGGGGAAATCGTTTATAAGCTCTTCCATCGTGCGTGATGTAATTCGAAACGGAGGGGATTATACCGGTTTGGTTCCTGAAACGGTTCGTGTTCCTTAGAACCATGATCGACATGTAAGAATATTCTTTATTTTTGAAACATTTTCGCCATTCATTTAAGGTATAACACAACGTAAATACAGATATTCACAACAAATTTAAACATATGTAGAATATTCCTCTTAAATTAGTAGGAAAATAATACAAATGCTAAAGGATCGCCACATTCGGACGACCAGTTACCTTGTTAAACAACTACCGAAGGCCACTGCTTTTTTGAATAGCGAGTTGGAGGTTGCCCATGCTTCGGACAAGTGGATCGATTATTTCAACTTCGAAGATCGGAATGTTTTTGGCAGAAAAGTCGTTGATCTTTTTGGTGCTGCAGGAAAAGCGTGGCAAAAAACCTTTAAGGAATGCCTTAAAGGCATTAGCAGTGGTACTACAGTTGAACATTACACAAACACGGATCAAAAAGAATGTTGGTTCGAACAGACCATTATTCCTTGGTACGATGAGCAAGAGAATGTAATCGGCGTAATTTTCCAAATTGAGGACGTTACAGAAAGCGTGGTACACCAACTAGAGCTCGATAGGTTACACTTACTTTACAATGCAAAAACAGAAATTGCCAAAATAGGAAGCTGGAATTATGATCTTGCAGATCAAAAGCTTACTTGGAGCAAGATGACCAAACGAATTCACGAAGTAGCCGATGATTTTGTTCCCAACATCGACACCAGTATCAATTTCTATAAGCAAGGGTATAGCCGAAATACGATTTCAATGGCCATGGAAAAAGCGATGCGAGAAGGCGTGCCATGGAACGTGAAATTACAAATCGTTACCGCAAAAGGAAATGTAAAATGGGTAATTGCCGCCGGCAAACCCCTATTTAAAAATAATATTCTTGTAGGCATTCTAGGAACTTTCCAGGACATCAACGCCCAGGTTATCGCCGATTTAAAGACCAAGGAAAGTGAACGGCTTTTAAAAACTTTGATCGATGCCCTACCCCTGAACGTTTTCGTAAAGGACCTCAACTCTAACAAGATCCTTGTCAACAAGGCAGGATGTGAATACCTAGGTTTTAAAAACCCCAATTCGCTAATCGGCAAGAACGATTTTGATTTGTACCCCAAGGAAATAGCACAAGAATTTAGGGATGAGGACCTACAGGTAATGAACTCGCTCGAACCTATTTTGGGAAAAGAATGCATTACTATAAAGAAGGATGGTAGTTCAACTACCCTACTAACTTCTAAAATTCCACTTGTAGGGAACGACGGTAAGGCAAGTGGACTAGTAGGCATAAGTCTAGATATTTCGGAACTAAAACAAAAAGAGGAAGAATTGCGAGATCTTATTAATGTAACCTCGTTGCAAAATAAAAAATTGGTGAATTTCGCCCACATCGTTTCGCATAACTTGCGTTCCCATTCTGCAAACTTTTCGATGCTGTTAGATTTTTTGGTAAATGAAGAGAATGGGGAAGAAAAAGAAAACATTACCAGAATGTTGGTCGAAGCCTCGGACAATCTCTTGGAAACTTTGGAGAATTTAAATGAAGTGGTTGCGATCAACACAAATACCAATCTGGTCAAAAAACCAATTATGCTCAACGGTATGGTGAAAAAGGTTACTCAAAACCTTTCGGCTTTCCTTAAAAATAACCATGCCAAAATTATCAACGATGTATGTGAAAAAGTGGTAATTCCTGTAATACCGGCATATCTTGAAAGTATTTTATTGAATTTTGTCACCAACGCAATCAAGTATAAAGAGCCTACACGAAATCCTATTATTCATCTTAACTGTTCTTTTGAAGAAAATTATATGGTATTGGTCATCAAAGACAACGGTATGGGCATTGATCTAAAAAAATACGGAGACAAACTTTTCGGAATGTATAAAACCTTCCACAACAACAAAGATGCAAGAGGTATTGGCCTTTATATTTCTAAAAATCAGATCGAGGCTATGGGCGGTAAAGTAACCGTCACCAGTAAGGTCGGGAAGGGGTCTACTTTCAAATTATACTTCAATGAGAAAAATTAACACCATATACATTATCGACGACGATCCTATTACCGTATTCGGCATTAAAAAGATACTGGGCACCGTAGTACAATGTGATACCTTGGCAACCTATGGCAACGGCAAGTTGGCACTAGAAGCTATTCAGGAACATTTGACCAACGAGTTGGCAATTCCCGATGTGATTTTTCTGGACATTAATATGCCTATTATGGATGGATGGCAATTTTTGGAAGAATTCATATCGCTTCCCATAAATCATAAAGTTCGGGTCAATATTATCACCTCCTCGATCGATACGGCCGATGTTGAAAACTGGGAACACTATCGTTCTCGTTCGCATCATTTGATTACTTTCAATAATAAACCTGTCAAAAAAGACAAGCTAGACCTGATTACCAAACTCGCCTGATGTCAAGAATTGTTTTTTCCTTAAATTTACAAGGCAATTAAAACAGCGAACCCCATGAGGCTTTTTATCTTGCTAAGCATTTTCTTACTATTGGGCTGTGAAACCGAAACAGCCGACAAAGTAGCCGAATTCCCTACTCATTTCGAAAATTCAAAAGGTACCGAAACCGCTACCTATCTTCAAGTAGTCGATTTTTATATTCGGTTGGCCAAGAAATATCCTGAAATCAATTTTCAGACCATCGGAATGACCGATAGTGGCCACCCCCTGCATATTGTAACCTATAACCCCGACGGAGATTTCAACTTCAATAAAATTAGTGAGGAAAAAACACTTATTCTCATTAACAATGGCATACATCCGGGAGAAAGTGATGGTATCGATGCCACCATGCTATTGTATCGGGATTTTGCTACCGGAAAATTAGACCCACCAAAAAATACGGTACTCGTTTCGATTCCTATCTACAATATAGGTGGAGCTTTAAATAGAAATTCGACCACCCGCACCAATCAAAATGGACCAATTTCGTATGGTTTTAGAGGCAATGCCAAAAACTACGACCTCAACAGGGATTTTATTAAATCTGATACCGAAAATGCCAAATCGTTCGCTGAAATATTTCATTTGGTAAATCCTGATATTTTCATAGACAATCATGTAAGTAATGGTGCTGACTACCAGTACACCCTTACTCATTTATTTACGCAACACAACAAATTAGGCGGGGAACTTGGAAGTTACCTGCATACAGAGATGATGCCGAAACTCGAAGATTCCCTTGCCCAAGCAAATTGGGATATTACGCCCTATGTGAACATTTTTAATCGGATACCGGAAACCGGGTTCTCCCAGTTTATTGATCATCCAAGGTATTCTACAGGTTATACCTCCCTTTGGAATACCTTGGGTATGATGGTAGAAACACATATGCTAAAGCCTTATGACAAAAGAGTAATGGGCACATACGAGTTGGTGTACCAAATGATTGCGCTCGCCGAAACAGATGGTCCTCGAATTAAGGAACTACGAAAATCGGCAAGAAGTCGCCATGAAATATGGACCCACTATCCTACCCAATGGGCCATTGATACTACTCGTAGTAGTACCCTTAACTTTAAAGGATACGAAGCAGATACTTTAACAAGCGAAGTAACGGGGTTTCCTCGTTTAAAATACGACCGGGACAAACCCTTTACTAAAAAGGTTCGTTATCAAAATTATTTGATACCGACCGACTCCGTTGCCATTCCCGAAGCCTATATCTTGCGAAAGGGGTATAATCGAATCCTCGACCTTATGGAGCGTAATAAAATTGCATTCGAACCCTTGAAGCAAGATACTCTGTTGTTAGTTGAATCGTATCGAATTGACTCATATAAGACCAGACGGCAGCCATATGAAGGGCACTACCCGCATTACAATACCAAAGTACTTTCGCGCAAAGAGAAAGTACTGTTCATAGAGGGGGATTACCTAATCCCGACCGACCAACCTGGTATTCGATATTTATTGGAAACTTTAGAACCGGAGGCAACGGATTCTTTTTTTAACTGGAACTTCTTTGATGCTATTTTACAGGAAAAAGAAGGTTTTTCACCCTATGTTTTTGAGGATGAGGCAGCCAAACTACTTAAAGAGAATACCGTATTGAGAGATTCTTTTTTTAGTAAGAAAACCAATGAACCCGAATTTGCAAAAAACTGGTACGCACAATTAGATTGGCTGTTCAAACACTCTCCCCATTATGAAAAGGCGCACCTGCAATATCCGGTCTATCGAATTCCTAGACTAGCCAAGTAGTATCGTAGTTTATTCGTCTTCGAAGAGAATTTTAATATTGATATAGGAGTTTTCCAGTGCCTTTTTTATCTTAACGGGTCCTTTCCATTTCACCTTCTCTATTCCTTCGCTCTTTTGTCCCTCTAGTTTTCCTGCGAAGTTGGTGCGCATTGCGAACCAGTGCACTTCTTTCAATTTATAGATACCATTTCTTTGAAAGATATGATAGGTTGTTTTAAGAAAATTCTCGATTTTTAGACCTTCTACCCCTGTTTCTTCCTCGACTTCACGAATAGCACATTCTTCAATAGTTTCTCCTTTATCTAACTTTCCTTTTGGCAAATCCCATTTATCATTTCTGTAGATGAACAATACTTTGCCTTTTTTATTAGTGACCACCCCGCCCGCTGCCGTTACCAATGGAATTTTTTTGCTGAACTTTTTTAAGATTTCCTCATGGTTCGGATGATAAATGTAGGCCGTTTCCAACTTATTCTTCTTAAGGGCTCTAATCGCTTCCTTTATAGAATCCGGATTCAGTGGAAAATATTCGCCGTTCACCGTTTCTGAAAGTTTATTTGTTAAAATCAGGGGCAATTCATTCACAAAAACTTTATACATTTGCGCTATGGTATTAGACAAGAATACAGCCAAAAAAACTGCTGAACTCCTTTTACAAATTAATGCAATAAAATTGAAACCCGAAAATCCATTTTCGTGGGCTTCTGGTTGGAAATCTCCTATCTACTGTGACAACAGAATCATACTTTCCTATCCCGCCATTCGCAACTATGTGCGCGAGGAAATGGCCAAATATGTTGAGTCGCTCTATGCCAAACCCGATGTAATCGCCGGCGTGGCTACCGGTGCCATTGGTGTTGGGGCCTTGGTAGCCGATTATATGGGCCTTCCTTTTATTTACGTACGCCCCGAGCCAAAATCACATGGCAGGCAAAATCAGATAGAAGGTGTTTTAGAGGCCAACCAGACAGTGGTTGTAATCGAAGACCTTATCAGTACCGGAAAAAGCAGCCTAAATGCCGTTAATGCGCTTGAAGAAGCAGGTGCAAAAGTAAAAGGGATGATGGCTATTTTTTCGTATGGGTTCGCTGTGGCAGAAACCAATTTTGTTGAAAAAGAAGTAGAATTACATACGCTTAGCGACTACGAGCACTTGATTCAGCATGCCTCCGAAACCGATTATATCAATGATGCGCAATTAAGTACTTTGATGGAGTGGCGCCAAAATCCATCCGAATGGAAAAAATAAAAAAATGCATATAGAAACTCCGAAAAAAACCGTTTCCAAAAGCCAAAAAGAAGTTTTTGAATTCCTGACCGATTTAAAAAACTTTGAACAACTAATGCCCGATTCGATCTCTAAATTCGAAGTATTGAACGAAGATCGCTTCTTATTTCAACTTTCTGGGATGCCAGAAATTGTTTTGGAACGCAAAGGGCAGTCTCCCGACCATCAAATCGTACTGGGAGCGGCAAGTGAGAAACTTCCATTTACACTCACGGCCGATATAAATTCGATGAATGACAATCAAAGCGAAGTGGCGCTTAGTTTTAGCGGTGAATTCAATGCAATGATGGCCATGATGATTAAAAGTCCCATAACAAATTTTGTAAATACACTTATAGAGAACATGCATCGAATTTAGTTACGGCACCCTATCTTTTTAGGTCTTAGTAGAGCATCTTGACTTCTTTAAGATCAAATTCCCTTGTTTCATTATTTTCCAACGAAACAAGTAATTTTCCTTCCAGGGAAACTCCTTTAACCATTCCCATAAAATTTTGGTTTTCAGCGGTAAAGACCATGGGTTTATCCTTGGCAAAAAGTACACTTTCGTACGCAACCTGCAAGGTTCGATCATCATTTGTGCCCAATTCCAAAAAACGTTCTTTCATATGACACAACAAAGAGTGCAATAGGCCCTCTAAAGGAATAGACTTGCCCAACAACAATTTCAACGAAGAAGCGTTTGGTAGGTTAATGAAGTTGGTTTGATTCACATTAAGACCAATTCCGATGATAGTAGTTTCGATTTGGTGTCCTGAAAGCATGTTTTCGATAAGAATTCCACAAATTTTGGAAGTACCTGACAGAATGTCGTTAGGCCATTTGATTTGTAAATCAGGTACCCCAATTTTTTTTAAGGCATCATAAATGGCAAGCGACGTACACATGGTTAACCGAAACTGATCTATGACAGGCAAAGGGGCGATTCTTTTTAAAACGCTAAACATAAGGTTTTTACCGGGTTCCGAATACCATTTAGCACCCATTTGACCCCGTCCTGATAGCTGCTCTTTGGCGACCACTACGGTAAAATCATCTAGTGGTCCCGAACGCAACAACCCTTTAAGGTGGGAGCTGGTAGAATCTATGGCATCAAGTTTGACTATTTTCACCTGAGAAAAGGTTAAGGAATCTTTAATCTATTATCAAAAAGGTAGGGCTAAAAGAACAAAAAAATAATAACTTTGTAAAAATTAAAATTTTTGAATGCAAAAAACGAGAGCGAGCGCAGATGAGCTAATTGCATTAATCTTAGAGGGAATCGAAGAAGTTAAAGGGCAACACATAAATTTACTCGACCTTAGAGAAATAGAAAATACGGTATGTGACTACTTTATTATATGTAACGGAACTTCCAATACCCAAGTAAACGCGATAGTTGGGTCAATCCAAAAAACAGTTAGTAAGGCTATCAAAGACAAACCTTGGCATATTGAGGGTGAAGACAATGCCGAGTGGATTCTTATGGACTACGTCAACGTAGTGGTACATGTATTCCAAAAACACATTAGAGAATTCTATGATATAGAGGGTCTTTGGGGTGACGCCAAGGTGACACGCATAGAAAGTGGTATAAATCAAACCTTGAAATAATTTCTAGGTAAATAAAATATAATGGCAAAAGAAAACAATTCAAATCCGAAAAAACCAAAATTTAGTTCATGGTGGATCTACGGATTGATCATCGTACTGATATTGGGCTTTCAATTATTGAACAGTGGTAATTTCGCAAGTACAAAGACCACTACCACTTCAGAATTACAAGAATTTTTGCGTAATGGTGATATCAGTAAGATTTTAATCATCACCAATACCAACCAGGCCAAAGTATTCTTGACCGATGAAGCCTTGGCAAAAGACGTACATAAAGATGTATCTGAAAAATCCTTGTTACCAACTACGGGAAATTTACCACAGTACATTTTGGATTTTGGGGATTTGCAAAATTTTGAAAAGCAAATTACCGACAGTAAAAAAGATAACAACCTAGATACCGTGGTAGAATTCGACAAAGAGTCGAACCTACTTACAGATTTTCTGATCGGTATGCTTCCCTTTATTCTTATTTTCGGTATTTGGATCTACTTGATGCGAAGAATGTCCGGCGGTGGAGGCGGCGGTGCTGGAGGCCAAATTTTCAATATTGGTAAATCAAAAGCAAAACTTTTCGATGAGAAAACCGATACACGTACCTCGTTCAAAGATGTAGCAGGCCTAGAAGGCGCTAAAGAAGAAATCGAGGAAATCGTAGAATTTCTTAAACATCCTGATAAATATACTTCCCTTGGCGGTAAAATTCCTAAGGGTGCCTTATTGGTAGGCCCTCCTGGAACAGGAAAAACTTTATTGGCCAAAGCAGTTGCAGGAGAAGCGAAAGTTCCTTTCTTCTCGCTTTCTGGTTCTGATTTTGTTGAGATGTTCGTAGGGGTAGGTGCATCTAGAGTTCGTGATCTTTTCAAACAAGCCAAAGACAAATCACCGGCAATTATTTTCATCGATGAAATTGATGCAATTGGTAGAGCCAGAGGCAAAAACAATTTTACCGGTTCAAACGACGAACGAGAAAACACCCTAAATCAATTACTGACCGAAATGGACGGTTTTGGCACCAATACCAATGTTATCGTTCTTGCGGCTACAAACCGTGCCGACGTATTAGACAAGGCATTGATGCGAGCGGGAAGATTTGATCGTCAGATTTATGTAGACCTCCCGGATATTCGTGAGCGAAAAGAAATTTTCGAAGTTCATTTACGCCCGATCAAAACTGCTGAAACTTTAGACCTAGACTTTCTGGCAAGGCAAACTCCTGGATTTTCCGGAGCAGATATCGCCAATGTATGTAACGAAGCTGCGTTGATCGCCGCCCGAAAAGAGAAAAAGTCTGTCAACAAACAAGATTTCCTTGATGCGGTCGACCGTATTGTGGGTGGACTTGAGAAAAAGAACAAGATAATTACTCCAGGAGAAAAGAAGACCATTGCCTATCACGAAGCAGGTCATGCCACTGTAAGTTGGATGTTAGAACATGCAGCGCCTTTGGTAAAGGTTACCATCGTACCCAGAGGACAATCATTGGGAGCAGCTTGGTATTTGCCCGAAGAACGTTTGATCGTGCGACCTGAACAGATGAAAGACGAAATGTGTGCTACCTTAGGAGGTAGAGCGGCAGAGAAGGTTATTTTCAATAAAATTTCTACCGGAGCATTGAGTGATCTTGAAAAAGTAACCAAACAAGCAAGGGCCATGGTTACCGTATACGGTCTTAACGATGAAATAGGGAACCTTACGTATTACGATTCATCTGGACAAAGTGATTATGGCTTCTCTAAACCTTACAGTGAAGATACAGCTCGAAAAATCGATGCGGAAATCTCTAAATTAATCGAAGAGCAATATGTTAGGGCGATTGAAGTACTTAATACCCACAAAGACAAATTGATTACTTTGGCAGAACGTCTTCTTGAAAAAGAAGTAATCTTCAAAGAAGATTTAGAGAAAATTTTCGGTAAAAGACCTTTTGAATCGGAAATTATCGAAGAGCCAGAAGCGCCGGTTTCTGAAACGCCCGATACCGCAAAGGAAATTAGTGAGGAAAATAAATAACGGAATTTTCCGTTTTTATCTATTAATACAGAACATCGGTTTACATTTATAGCATCTATGGGGCTATTGGATAAATTATTTGGAGGTGGCAAAAAAGTTTCCAAGGAAACGGCGGAAACTCGCGGGCAACATATGCCAGACCTCAACATTCCCGTTGATGAAAAATTTACCATCCATTTTAAAAAGAACGGCGGTAAGTTTTTGTATTGCGATTCTTTTTCCGAAGTTTCACAGGCAATGACGAACATCCTATCTGAAAATGGATGGAATGAGCATCCGTTCTTTGTCTTGGACCCTAAGCTGAAAGACAGGTTCGGTAAGGAAAAAATAAGCTTCACCAGCAAGTCAAAGGAGAGCGAGGTTTTCTTTACCACATGTGAGCACCTAATTGCCCAAAACGGCTCCATTTTGGTTTGTTCTAACCAGTTGATGGAAAAGAAACTGAACGAACTTCCCTCTAATATAATCGTGTTTGCAACTACAAGTCAGCTCGTCGAATCGATCGGGGAAGGCCTCAAAAAAATTAAAAAAAGATATGGTCATAGCATACCGGCCAATATTACAACTTTGAAGCATTTTCAAGCAAACGAGGAAAATTCAGATGATTTCCTTACCTACGGTAGTAGTTCCAAAAATTTGTACCTTTTACTTTTGGAAGATCTATAATATGAAGGAAGTCTTAAGACGCGCACTTACCGGGGCTGTTTTTATAGTATTTCTACTTTCTGCCATTTTCTTAAGTTCCGATGCATTCGATTTTCTTTTAATGATTTTCGGCCTTGCCTGTATTTACGAGTACAAACGAATGGTAGGTCTTCGAGGGTACTATATTTTTCTAGCCTACCTTACGCTTTGGTGGGTTTTCATCTATCTGGTCAAAGAAAATGATACCATACCGATCAATATTTTGATGGCGTTAACAATTATCGTAGATATTGCGCTACTTTACTATTTATTTTCAACAAACGGAAAGGAATTCAATACCTTCAAAAAATTCATAGCCGGGCTTTTTTATATCGGTGGTGGGTGTATATTCCTCACTATGATTCCGTACAAGAACAATGAGTTTGCCAAGTTCTTGATTATGGGTATTTTTATATTGATTTGGGTAAATGATTCATTTGCTTATCTCGTGGGGCGTACCATTGGACGCACCAAGCTATTCCCGGCCGTTTCCCCTAAAAAGACCGTAGAAGGTGCGGTAGGCGGGTTGGTATTCGCGCTAGGAGCTGCCTATCTATTAGCACAATACGTGCCTACGATCAGTACTACACAGTGGTTGGCATTGGCATGTGTTATTGTTTTTGCCGGCAATCTAGGAGATCTGGTCGAGTCAAAACTAAAAAGAGTTGCGGGAGTAAAGGATAGTGGTGCCTTATTGCCCGGCCATGGTGGAATGTTAGATCGTTTAGATAGTCTAGTATTCGCCGCCCCGTTTGCCTACTTAATTTTAAAAATATTTACGCATGTTTCATAGAGAGGGTCAAAAAATAATTCTGGGAACTTTTTTCTTAGTGGTCGCTATTGTCCTACTAGCCCAATTTTACATTCCAACTCCATGGATTCGGTTTATGATTCAAATCGTGGTCTTGGTCTTCTTGTTATTGATCCTGCAGTTCTTTCGCAATCCGAAGCGCACTGTACAACGTTCTTTTGATGAGATACTCGCACCCGTTGATGGCAAAGTAGTTGTTATTGAAGAGGTTGAGGAGACCGAATACTTTAAAGACCGTCGCAAGCAGGTATCTATTTTCATGTCGCCCACCAATGTGCATGTAACTCGGTATGCTGCAAGTGGCGAAATTAAATTTTCGAAGTACCATCCAGGAAGATATCTCGTGGCTTGGCACCCTAAATCTAGTACAGAGAACGAACGTACCACCGTGGTTATTCGCACTCCAAAATTTGGCGACATTCTGTACCGACAAATTGCAGGGGCCTTGGCACGCCGCATTATAAATTATGCCGAGGAAGGAGATAGTGTTCAACAGGGAGATGACGCCGGTTTTATAAAGTTTGGTTCAAGGGTAGATTTGTTCTTACC
Source organism: uncultured Flavobacteriaceae bacterium (assembly GCA_938010765.1). Lineage (GTDB taxonomy): Bacteria > Bacteroidota > Bacteroidia > Flavobacteriales > Flavobacteriaceae > Pelagihabitans. The sequence continues at coordinate 21,157 of CALLVX010000072.1, forward strand.
TTTAGATTGCGCCATTACCGTAAAGCTCAATCAAACCGTGACCGGGGCCAAAACATGTATCGCGGCAGTGGTTCAAAAAGATGAAGAACGAGAAATTACATAAGCGCTTCAATGAAGCCGTAGACTTTGTCAATAGCTACAAGGAACCCCTACCTGCCGATATTCTATTAACGTTGTATGCATATTACAAAATTGCAAACGAAAACAAGAATCACCCTGGTAGCAAGACACCTTTAATCAATGCATTTAAAGCAAATGCCTTGATACAGGCAAAAGATATGACTCCCAAAACTGCTATGGCCGCCTATATAAAATTGGCGAAGAATCTCAAACAAAATCAGTAAATGCTTCTGGCCCTAGTCCTTTTATTCGTATAAATTTTCTAAATCCGCGGCACAAATATCACAAAAAAGCGAACCCATTTTAGCGCTCACATCTTGGAAGAACCGTTCTCCTTTTTCTTCGGTAGCCTTATGCGGGTTACCAACACCAGTATCCGCACTAATTTTAGACCATTTTCTTTCTGCCCAGGCCCATCCTTCGGAAAACGCCTTTATCTTATATTTCCTTCCAATACCATCTCCCCAATTTTCTCGAGGAAGCACCAAATCGGGTCGTAGATACAACATCAAACTTGTTTCCATTTCATCGGCGTGATCTCCTTCTTCCTCAAAATAGGTAGTCTTATCAAATGCCTGCGGGAAAAAACAAAAGCTGATGAACATCTTTGGAAACTTAAGGCCCAGTTCTCGAACCAGCGGCTTAAAACTGTTTCCTCCATGACCATTGAACAATAAGAGCTTGTAAACACCTTGCCTATTCAACACCGTAACAATATCTGTTAGTATTGCCAGTTGGGTAGATGGGTTAAGGTTAATATCCAAATAAATATCTGGTTGGCCTGTATTTACACCAAAGGGAATCGTAGGAAGCACGATTACTTTTGCACCGCGGTCCCATGCTTGTTTGGCAGCTTCCGCTGTAATATGCTCTGCTTGAATGTTATCCGTGGCATAAGGTAAGTGGTAGTTGTGCGCTTCGGTAGCTCCCCATGGCAAGATTGCCATTTCAAAACTGCTATCTTTCAAGGCTTCCCAATTGGTTTCTGATAAAATATAGGGTCTCATAATTGTATTGTTTGCTATACAAACTTACTAAGTAGACCGCTAAACCAGCACCGCTGGTCAAAAATATTTAAGTAATATACACAGGTATATTGACCGGAAAGATCTTCTTGTTCCTTTAAGCGCCAATATTTTCGGTTGCCCGTCTTTCGAAAAGTGTAACTCAAAAGACCTCAATACTCCTTAGTAAAAATATAAATGTCCATCAAACGTAAATTTCCGGGCATCTGTTACGGTAAGTGTGCCAATTATACTAAGGTATTCTTCCTTGTTATTTGAATACTGCCCTTCTGCTATTCGCAATTTCCCTTTTACTTCCGTTATCGTAGCGATACCATATCCATCCCAAGTAAACTGAACACCAAACTGATGACTTCCCAACGGCCCCTGTTCGTCTTTAAATAGCTGTGCTTGTAAGAAGGTGCCTCAAAAAAAAGAATAAACAATCAAAAAAAATTTCATACACATTACCTTACCATAAATTTACTCGATTTCGACTACTTTGGTCCCTGAAAACTTATCATGCCAGCCAGTAGTTTCCGAACCGATAAAAGAAAGAGCATTAAAAGGAATATGTCGACATAAAGAACGAAGGAAAATAGCTTTAAAACCAGGACGTGTCCCTTCTTCTGTCACTACTTTGGTCTTAGTAAAAAATTTACCTAACGACCTACCTGTAAAACCTTCAAAAAAACTATAGTAAAACATCGCTATCACAAAACCGAGCAAGTAGTCAAGCACTTTGTTTTCTTCATCTAGGATATATTCATAATCAGGGAAAACATATACTAAAAGAAGCCCGATCGCTACCCCCACGAACAATGCACAACCAAGCAAAAATACTTGATCAATGAGGTAATTGGCAAAACGTTTCCCTTGACTTGCCGCCTTCACCTCCAACGCTCTCTCGGATGCTTTCGCATCTACCTTCGCTACAAGTTGTTTGTCTACTGCCTGGGAGTCGCAATGACCCTCAAAATCTGCTATACGGCCGCTAAGCCCACAAACGATTCCAAGCGAAAAGTCTTTTTTATGGTGCGTACAAACTTTACAAAATTTTAAATAAGCTTCACGTGTCATAGGAGATTGTTGGGGAATACCTATTTATAACGCAAAAGACAAAACCAAACCCAGGTTTTTTCGACCAACGGGGAAAAAATCGTTGTACCGCAAAATAATGGTCATTTCATCGAAAAAAGAACCTTTCAATACTTGTTATTCCTCATATTTCGCAAAGATACCGGTGTCAAAGGCCGTCCATAAACACGCTTTTTGGCCTGAGGCCTTTAAACTGGTATTTGCCCAAGTATTGCAAGTCTTAAGCATGCTATAACGCCCATTGGCTTCATAAAATGCATCGGTATCGTTATAGTTGGCCGTGGTTTGTATAGGAAGAAAATCCCCGGCCGAATCTTGCTGAAAACTGGCTTTGATATGCTCAACAAGACGAGTATACTGCTCCTTGCTGATCATGATTTTCCTGCACACCTCGCTTTCTTTTATTGTTTGATAATAGGTAGTATGCATCGCCGTAGTGCTTAAACCTGTAGCTGCTTTAAATGCAACCGAAAATTTTAAGTCACTCCAAGTCGGGGTCTCCAAATAAACCCCTTATCACCCCAGCCCATAGCAATAAAGGCATGGGTAGTGTCCGCTGCTTTGGTATGTGTATAACGCAGTTGGCGGCTCCAATCTATTTCGGGCGTCTTTACCGGAAGTACTATATCGGTATGCACACCATTGGTTAAGATGTAAACGGCTATCTCATCTGGCGCATCCGGTTCTTCGGCAATGGTAATACCGGCTAAACAGTACCCGACCAAAAGGTATAGCCCAATAAAAGCAAGAAGTCCCAAAATAAACTTACCAAAAAATTTAAGGGCTTTCTTAAAAAAAGACTTCCTCATAAAAAAAAGTATAAAACAGTTTTGCGAAATTGGTTATCTCAAAATTTCCGATTGGGTAGTTACATCCTCGGCCAGATAGGTAAAATAGATACCTCCGGCAATGGTTATTAGAAAATAAAATGCAACCACTAAGCTTCCAAAAGAAACATATGTACCTATTCCGAACCAATCGCCATTAAAGCCTATCATAAACAGCCCCGCAAGTCCGCGGGCAACTTCGATCCAAACCGCGAACCTGCTTCTATCCATGACGCTTGTGTACCCATAAATACCTACGAAAATAAACGCCCCAAATAACAACAGGCCTGGAAAGCCGATTACGCTGTAATTATAGAACATAAAAAGTAGCAACAAGAGGCTAAAAAGCATCTGAAAGATAGCATACCCTTTCAACGCTGTGGTCGCAGGCGTCTCGTATCGAGTAAAGCCATAGACATCTTCAACGATTGCAATCGGATACTTCTCTTTTACATCGGCCGGGCGCCACCCTGTTGGCATGAACCAAATACGAATTTTATCCCAATACCCTTTCGTTCGCCAAGCATCTTTCATTAATCGCCATAAATGCTGAAAATTAATTAATACGGGATTCCAGGTGCTTGCCGGTTTCAATACGCCGTATTGCGGTGGCACTGTTGGTAATTCTTCCTGAAAAGTACCGAAAAAACGATCCCAAATACTTAAAATCTGCCCTAAGTTTTTATCAATATACTCTGGGTTGATTGCATGATGTACCCGGTGCTGCGACGGGGTTACGATAATATACTCTAACCAACCCATTTTACCAATATGTTGGGTATGGTACCAAAACTGCCCGAACAAATGAATCGGCCCCAAAATGGCAATCACTTTATAAGGAACACCGACCAAGGCTGCCGGAATCAACAATAATGGAAAATAGCCTATCAGATTCGAAATTGACTGACGCAGGGCACAGGTCAAATTGAATTCCTCACTGCTATGGTGAATAACATGTTGGTTCCAAAAAAAATTTATTTTATGACTCAGACGGTGGTTCCAATAGCCGGCAAAATCAACAGCAATAAAGGCCACTAACCATACAAGCCATGTTGCTTTGATTTCGGTAAGCGCCAAATGTTCTAACAGATAAGGGTAGGAAACCAGTATAAACCCAAGGCCTAGTGAATCCTTTACAATGTTGGTAAAGCCAGAACTGATACTCGATACGGTATCCATTACCTTGTGCTTTTGGTTCTTTACCAAATAGCCATATCCTATTTCAAATGCCAAAAGCAGAATAAAAAAGGGAATCGCATATAATAAAGCCGTAGCATAGGTTTCCATGGGCTTATTTGTTTGGTTTTTTTACGCCAGCCCTTACGAAAACCTCCAGATTGTTCTCTGCCGGAGGAATGGGACAAGAATAGTCTTTGTTGTAAGCGCAATACGGATTATAGGCTTTATTAAAGTCGATTACTAGCATATCTCCTTCGGGAATTTCAAGATCAATAAAGCGCCCACCTCTATACGACTCTTCGCCGTTGGTCAAATCTGTAAAAGGAAGGAATAGGTAATTCTTATACTCCTCGGTCTCACGAAGTTGGTGATTTTGATAAACACTTAAACGAAACTCTTTACCGTAGAGTGTAAATTGGGCCTCTCCATATTTCTCGTACGTAGGTCTTCTACTCGTAGTTGTTTTCATTTGAAATGGAAGTGCATTCAAGGACCTTACAAAATGAGCCTCCACGCGAAGGGCGGTGTCGACTTCAAAAAAAACATGGCCTTTAAAATGTTTTGCTTTCCCTTTTAAGGGCGATTCTTCTGGGTCACTATATTGATCATTGAGTTCTTTCCGAAATTCTAGTGCCGTTTGGCCATCGTCTTGGGCATGTAAGCTGACCGCAATGCCTAGTAGCAACATACTTGCCAATACAATGTAAAAAATGCTTTTCATGTTGTGATTGCTGAAACTTCCCAAAAATAGAAAAATCTAACGATTTAAGTCGGCCGCATCGGTTAACCTAAAAAAAACCAGTTAAAAACCTTCACAAGCACAAAAGTATTTAGACTTCCAATTCAAAAAGGCATACATCGGCATCATGATAATGGACCGGCAGCGCTTCGGAATAGGGCATTTTTTCCATCCCTAAAAAGTTAAATCCATTGGAGATATAGAGATTGATAAGTCTGGTGTTATTCCCGCAGGTATCCAAACGGATGTATTTTCTGTTCGCTGCTTTCGCATATGTCTTGGCCCAAGCAACAATATGACCTACCCAATTATAGCCTTTAAAATCGGGGTTGGTGGCGATTCTATGAATGTGCAGGGAAGGGTCTTTGTCTTTTGCGCCACATATTGCTGCATCTCTGTATGTAATAGCCAAAACGCAGACGAGTTTTGCCCATCGACAACAAGTTTGAGCTGCTGCTTGTCTTTGATCTCTGATGCGACCATGTCCCGGTCAAATTCTGGCCAAACGTTTTCCAGAAACTTACTTTCTTGAAAATCGGTCGCTATTCGGTACAATCGAAAAATTTCATCAATATCTGGCGGAACACTGTTATGAATTTCTGGATTCAACATGGTTTTTTTATAGTTGCATGGGCGCATTCTCTAGAAGCGCCTTTACTTTTACCGCTTTTTCAAAATGGTCTAAACGATGGGTTTTGATCCACCATTCGGCAACAGCCATTAATAGTTCGGGATTGTCATTCTTATTGGCAAAAAAGGCATAGAAAGAAAGTCCTACATTTGGGCCTTTCGCCTTTACTTTCGCCTCACAGACCGCAATCATTTTTTTGATAAGCCGTTCTGTCATATACGATGTTCTTGTCTTGTGGTCATTGAATTCCAAAGTCCTTTAAAATCGCAGCAATACCTTCTTGATAGCTCGTCACTTTAAAATCTGGAAAACGTTGCTTGAATTTCTCGGATTCAAAAATATTATCAATTTCGTAGCGCGGCAGTAACTCCAAGGTTTCTTTTGCGTTGCTATCGAACAATGAGGCGACCTGTATTAAGAATTTGGGTACTATCTTATGATCGATCTTTCGCCCCAACTGCTTGGAGATTTCCTGAATAAAACCATTGTAGGTCAACCGATTATCATTACAGGGCAAATGCCAGGTTTGCCCATAGACGTTCGGCGTATTTCCGATCAATGCCATTGCTTTGCTCGCATCGGGTGTATAAATGAGCGTACGTTGCATATCGTCCTTTAAAAATACCTTGAGAGGCTTTCCTTTTCGAAGGTTTTCAAAAATTAGGGTATTGGTAATTCCTTTTGTTTTTCCGGGGCCGTAAAACTCGGGAGCCCTGCAAATAACGCCTTCAATTTCTTCCTTTGCCATGGCATTCAACAAGAGTTCTGCAGCTATTTTCTTGCCTTTTCCTTTCTTGCCATCGGAATTCAAAGGTGTTGTTTCCAACTGACGTGTAACACTTTGGGAGTAGCCATAGGTATTGTCAAAATACACTAGTTTGCACTCTTGAACCCTGCACGCCACAATGACATTTCGAAGAATTATTGGCCAAGTTTTTAGCCATATGCCCGATTTGTAAGGAAGACCTACTGTTAAATAGGTGATATCGGTATCTTCCAAAGCATTTACAACACTAGCGGCATCCAAAAGGTCCGCTTTCACCAATTCGTCTTCCACATGTACCTTTTGAGGGTTTCTCCCAACCAAACGAATCGCCCCGGTATACTCAGAACGCAATGCTTTCGCAAGTTCCTCCCCAATAATGCCATTGGCTCCTAAAACCGTATGCATATTACTTCAATTAGAACTCTAAGATACGGATAAACAAAAATCAATCGCCCTGCACTTTCCCGGTAGTTTGTTAAATTCCCTGAAAATGGGGATGCTTGCATTTCGCCATAACACTACTTTTATCCTCAACAAAAAGGTCTTGATCCAAACCATGACCAAACCTGTGAACAACAAACTAAAAAACTATGATTTTCTTTTTCGGCACCCGCGCTTCAAAAATAAAAGAGCGGCAACTACGAAACATCAGTTGCCCTTACTGCAACACGGCAAATTCTTTTACGGTTTCAACCTATAGTAGGTATTTTCATTTTTTTTGGATTCCTATTGTTCCCCTTTTTAAAAGTAGCATTGCGGAATGTGGGCATTGCAAAAAAAGCTACGCGGTCGCCAATTTTAGCCCCGAAATGAAACGCAGTTTTGAGCAAGAAAACCAAAGAGACCCTGCCAAACGTCCACTTTGGCAGGGACTTGGGTGCATGGCATTGCTAGCCCTTTTTGCTGTGGTCTTCAGTATTTCACTCTATGGTACTTTTTTTGGACCGAAAGATGCCAATAAATCATCCAAGGCCCAGGATCCGCGACGTATGGCGCTGCAGGAGGATATACGAAACATCGGCCCTGTTTTCAGCGAGGAAAAAGCGCCGCTTACCTATGCGTTGAAGGAGTGTATCAACTATGAACTTGTAAGCGGGATCGATCCAACAAAAATCGAATACTTTACCCAAATAAAAGAGGATCGTTTCCTCATACTATTAAAGGTGCGAGATATGAAAAAGGTCGAAGTATCGAGCCGAAAAATATTGATAGATATTATAGAGGATTGCCTCTACGCCATGGAAGGTTTAAATGGTGTAAATGACTTCTACATCGGAATCGAGGGCAAATGGAACACCGTACTCGTAAAGACACCGCTGGAGGAAGACTTGGAAGGTCGGTTTGCCGATAAATACAAGTTATTGCCTTTTTATGGTGAAGCGCCGGTAAGAAATCCCAGAGAAGTTGATTCGAGTTCTGCACGAATCACCAGTGATTCTCTGGAATTAGTCAAATAGAACGCAATCAACTAATTTTCGGGGCTTTTTCTGTACGTTTTCCAAGTTGCCACATTAGAATGCCACCTGTAAGGAACATCCAAATAGAATAGGCTCCCGTCGGAATCCCCATTTCTATATTGTTCAAGACGGTAGTGGCAATTACGAAAGCAAGCGTACCATTTTGTATTCCACTTTCTATGGTAATCGAGACGGCACTTTTAAAATCGAGTTTAAACAAACGGGCACTTAGATATCCAAATCCCATTGTACCAATATTAAGTAATAAGGTAACCATCCCCACTCGTTTCATAGCAGTACCCAATAAATTAAAATTAGCCGCGACAACAGCTATAAAAATCACTACAAAAATAACAGTTGAAGCAACTCGCATAGGACCTTCCATTCGTGCAGCGAAATCGGGGCTATACCCACGAAGTAACATTCCTATTGAAACCGGAACCACCGTAATAACCATAATTTGTAAAATAGTTGCTACAATAGGAAGTTCTATTGCAACACCTGCATCCGAACCAAAATAGTTTAATGCAAATGACAGGACAAAAGGAATAGTAAGGATACTCACAAAACTGGCGATGGCCGTAAGCGTAACCGAGAGGGCAATATTTCCTCGGCAAACTTGAGTAATCAAATTGCTAGTAGGGCCACCCGGAGAAACGGCCAATATTATAATACCAACGGCCATTGTCAGCTCCAAATCAAAAACAATCGCTAGTAAAAAACCTATTGCTGGCAAAAAAATAAGCTGGTTCGTAAGCCCTATCAAAATCGCTTTCGGGTATTTCACTACACGAGTGAAATCATTTGGGACCAAAGTCATCCCCATTCCCAACATAATAATAGCCAATGATAGGGGTAAAAAAAACTTGCTTAGAAGAGTGGCCAGCATTGATAGGTATCGAGGTTGAATCGGCATCTTCAATTATATAAAAGATGCTGGCAAGTAACTAAATAGCTTGCTATGGAAAGATAGCGAAATCTCTTGGATTTTATGGTATTTCGACTCAAAGGAGTATTACTTTTAAACAAATTGGTCGCTATGGGAAAAATCTACAATCTGTAAGGAAAAACATCCATTTCAGCATGCCCCATATCATCGCATCTTTGCCCTGTAATTAACAACCAAGATATCATGAACACAATGCACACAACCATTTTAAACTAAGTGAATCAGTAGGCAGACCCGCTAAAAAGGTTCATATGAAAAATATCGCCACCACCAATTTTGAAACCCAATACCACCACGATTTTTATTATGAAATCGGACATATGTAAAACGAGCGAAGTAAACTACCTCTGGAGGAGCCCACGAGGTATTAAAAGGAATTAACATTGATTTCGACGCAAGCCAGGCTGAATACTCGTCATGCAGGCCTGTCTGAACACTCGTCGGGCGGGTATCGGAGCATGTAGATCTAGATTATCGAGTAAAATTAAATATAAATCAAGATTCCTTTTAAATAGGAATCGATTAAATCCAATAGATTATGAGCACATTTAATATACCGACAAGAGAAGAAGTAAGTACCAATAATCAGGCAATTTTTGACAACTTGGAAAAAGCGTTGGGATTTGTACCCAATTTATTCGCCACCTACGCCTACTCAGAAAATGCCTTGAAAAACTACCTTGACTTTTCGAACGCGAAAACATCCTTAAAGGCCAAAGAGAAAGAAGTAATCAACCTAGCGGTAAGCCAGGTGAACAATTGTGACTATTGTTTGGCCGCACACACTGCCATCGGAAAAATGAACGGTTTTAACGATACTCAAATTCTTGAGCTGCGAAGGGGGCGTGCCCCTTTTGACACAAAGCTTGATGCCTTGGCCCGTTTGGCTAGAAATATTACAGAAAATCGGGGCACTACCGACAACGAAGTACTTGAAAATTATTTTAATGCCGGGTGGACCAAAGAAAACCTGATAGACACCATTGCCTTGGTCGGTGATAAGACCATCTCAAATTACTTGAACAATACAACCAAGATTCCGGTGGATTTCCCCGCCGTACCATCTTTAGAAGAAGTGTTTGTGTAGTTCCCCGTATTCAGATACCTACGCTTGAAAAGTTCTGGCAATTATTGTCAGGGCTTTTTTTGGTTTTGGGCAAGATCTTTTTTAAAAGTAGCTGGTGGCGACCCTACCTGATTTTTAAAGAATTTTGAAAAATGTGCCGCTTCATTAAATCCCAATTCATATCCTATTTCCTCAGCTGTCTTGTCTGAATAAAAAAGCAATCGTTTTGCTTCGAGTATGATGCGGTCATTGATAATCTTTAAAGGAGAGGCGTCACCCGCTTTTTTAAATAGGTTCGAAAGCGTCTTGGGCGATTTAAAAAGAAGTTCGGCATACTCGGCCACTGCATGTTTTTCCTTAAAATGTTGTTCCACCAAAAGGTGGTATTGGCGTACGAGATCAAATTGAGGTTTGGGCATATCGGCTTCTGGGTAGGTATCCTTGATCAAACGGCTGGCTTTTATCAAGAGTCTTTTTAAGAGTACCCGTAGCATTTCCCCTTGTATGTGATCTTTGGTTTCAAACTCTTCCTGAAACATTAGAAACATGGCCTCAAAACTGCGTATGTCTTTCTCACATAAGGTAATGACAGGTGGTAAGGAAGAACCAAAAAATAAGAACCCGTTACAGGAAACTTCGGCATCGTGATCTCGAATACAATAAAATTCCCGGTTGAACACGATGGCGATCATCCCGGCATCTTTCTTCATTTCAATAACATTGAGTGGTGTACAAAAGATCGCCTGATTCTTTTTCACTGTCATACGATAGCCGTCTACTACAATCATAGTAGTCTCATTTCTGGCCCATAAAATTTTATACAACCCTTTCCGATCCAGTAGTTGCATCGAAGGGCCGCAACTGAAGTTGGTAAGTGTAAACGTACTCTCCTCTTTTAAACTGTTATAAGTAAGTTTCATCTGTTTCTTTTTTTTTCGATACCCGAGATCTACATGCTCCGATACCCGCCCGACAAGTGCTCAGGAATGATTGGGTCTAAATCGAATGTTAAACGTAGGTTCGATGCCTCAAGGGTGTTCACGAAACAGCGCATATTTGCCATTTTCTTTACTGAGATTTGTAATTTTATCTACAAACAAATCGGTTAAGGGTTTTCGCAGTGGGTGCTTACTAGCAAGGCAGTCTTCCCCGGCAGCGTCAAAGACGCTGATACAGGTAAAATAATCCGACCTAGTCGGTACCATCTGTAATCACGGTAAACAGCTCATCCCCTTCCAACAGCTTTAGTTCTTCCCAAACCATGCGATTAATATTGTCTTGGTATTTTCCCGGTTGTTTTTTACTCCATTTGCCATAATTCTCATACAGCGCCCGGGTACCATCCAAGGCTGAATATATTTTATAAAATCGGAGTTCATTCACCTGAACTGTCGCGTCCTAAAATACGGCTACAGATTAATACTTGTTTTTAAGCGGCGTATTGGTGCACGTAATTGGGTGTTCTGAAAGGGCACGTATTATGCTATTTAAAGGCTTTGCAGAAAAACAATTTAAAAAATTTAGCCAGTTCTGTTTTAGGAAGCCTAAAGTCTTATTGTTATATAGCTTGTTGTATTCTATTTTTACTTATTCTTTTCTCCTAGTTTTTCAATTTTCATTAACCATTTTTCACGAAATTCTTCTTTTGAAAGTCGCAAAGGTCCGATTGATGTTATTTTAACAGATTTTACACCGATAAAATTCATTGTTAGTTTCTTCATCGCGGTATGAGATGGACTTCTATTTATCAATCTATAATACCAGGTTGGTTGGTCCATTGTGCAAATCAACCGAGCTGTTTTTCCTGTAAAATGTTTATCCCACCAGACAGAGTCTTCTCTTTTTTCGAAAGCAAAACCAGGCAAAAAAACTCTATCCAAAAAACCTTTCATAATTGCCGGTACCGAACCCCACCAGACGGGATAGACCCAAACGATATGTTCGGCCCATTTTAATTTTTCTTGGGCATCTACTAAGTCGGGTTCGAGTTCAGTTCGTTTTCTGTATCCAAATTGAAGATTAGGATTGAAGTTTAGTGCTCTAATGCTAATTTCTTTTATTTCGGCATTCGACTTTTCAGCACCTTTCTTATAAGCATCTGAAAGTCCAAAGTTGAAACTCTCTTTGTCAGGATGTCCATTTATGATGAGAACTTTGTTTTTATTCATATGTTTTATCCAATGTTATGACCTAACGGTCTCGTAGTCGAGTGGACAAGGGGAATTTCACCCCAAGCCTCTCACAGAACCGTACGTGATAGTCTCCCATCATACGGCTCTTGTTATACAAATCTACATTAACGTTTTCACTTTGTATATCCCATTTTCCAATGGTGGAATAGATTAGGAAACTGTTCCTGAATTCTAAAGAACCATTTGTAAGCACGTTTTATACTGGTTTTATAACGTTTATACCTTTTTCTTGCCCATTTCACTAAACGATTGTTCAATAGTTTGAAGACTCCGTGGAGCATAGACTTCCTGAATTTCCCATAGTAGTTTACCCACCCCCTAATCATTGGATTAAGAATTTTGGCAATGCCTACGATACTATTAGAAGTCATTCTATGCACTTTAAGTTCTGCTAACTTAGCCGCAGTGCGCTTTTTCGAACTTATACTAATGCTACAATCGAAACCGAGAAATAGCCCGCTTCGCTTTTTAGATTTGGAAGTTCTAGGTTGAAAAGAATAGCCTAGAAAATCAAACTTGACGTTGTGGTAATTTCCTTTTCTTCAATAATCCTTGCAGTGCACAATTTTGGTTTTCCTTGGATGTAGTTCCAAACCTATTTGTGTCATTCTGTTTTGGATAGCTATCAGCGTTTGTTCTACATGTTTTTGACTTTTACAGTTTACGATAACATCGTCGACATAACGTGTGTAACTTACTGTTCTGTCAGTCTGTTCTAACCATCTGTCAAACTCGTAATGCAGAAAGAGATTCGCTAATAGGGGGCTTATAACACCACCCTGCGGAGTTCCTTTTCCTTGTTTTACGATTAACTTCCCAGATTTGGTCATTACTGGACATGCCAGCCAACGTGCTATATAGAGTCTGACCCATTTTTCGGGTACATGCCTCTCTATAGCGAGCATCAATTTGTGGTGGTCAATGTTATCAAAGAACCCTTTAATGTCCTGATCGATCACCCAGTCTGTTTTCCAGCAGTTTTTCCTGACCTGTTCAAGTGCTTGATGCGCACTCTTTTTAGGTCTATAACCAAATGAATTTTGACTGAATTCTTTTTCTAAACGAGGTTCTAGGTAGATATTGACCACCATTTGCCCAATTCGGTCACTTATAGTAGGTATTCCCAGTTTTCGGACTTTTCCGTCCTTTTTGGGAATTTCCACTTCTTTGACCGGAGGGGGAAAATAGCTTCCCGATGCCATACGATTCCAAAGCTTATACAGGTTTCCAGATAGGTCGGTATCGAATTGTTCGATACTGACCAAGTCTATGCCTGCGCTTCCTTTGTTGGCTCGCACTCTCTTATAAGCTTGCCATATGATGGCTTTGCCTATAGGTATTGATTTTGTTTCATTCCATAAAGTCATCCTCAAATAGTGAGTTGTTAAATGGAATGCAACTGTATAACCTAACCCCTTTGCTCCATTCCCATTACAGAGACTTCAACGCTACTACGGGTTAGTCCGTCCCTGAAAATAACATTGGTATTCTACCTCTAGGTTGATCCTATTGTGTATTTCCCTTAGCATTTATAGTCAGGTTCCCGAGTTCCGTAACTAAGCCTAGATAAAATTCATGCCCCCTGAATGACGCCTGTCGCATAGCCAATAAATAGGTGGTCGCTATACTGTTTAACTCCGTATCATACTTCGTAGCTTTTGACAGGGTGTACCTACTTCTCGACACCTCAAAAGGGGTTCACTTTCGTTCATCTCTTTTATCCATACCCGACTAATTCTTGATTAGTCGTTTCCCAAACGCTCAATACCATTGCTCTTTACAACAACACCTTTAGGTGGTTTAACGCCCTCTCCTATAAAACGACGTTGGTGGGTGGGTTCCACCATCTTAATTACAGTTCACAACGAATATTGCCGTTCGTTGCTTGCTCGGCACACTATGAATAGTAGCGGATTATGTAGCACGAACCTTTCCGTTTAGAACCGACTGTAAATATAAAAAAGCGACTTCGATTAAAAACTGAAACCGCTATTATTTTTTAGCATTGTTGTAGCACGTTTTTTTTAAAATCACAGTAATACTTTTTAATTCCAATACTATAAGGCTTTCCCTAAAATCAAGGTTGCACTACTTAATGCTTTATCTCTTATTGGATACAATTCCAACATTCTTGGGTCGGATGCCATTTTTTGAACACCATCCATATTGTCAAAGTAGAAGAGGTGAACTTTACTTGGCTTTTCTAAATTTCCTTTAACCAAAGTTGGAATTAAGAATTTTTCAAAATGAGCTCCAAACTCAGGCATAATTGTGCAAGACTTACTTAAATATTCTTCAAAGTTATCTTTGTGATGCTGACCTTCATTATAAGTCAAAAGAGTTATTGCATAGAATTTTGAATTATCACCTATTTCTTGAGGTACAATAGATTGAGCATCTATGGAAATAATTACAATCATACTATCTAAAGCAGGAGTTCTATAAGATTCTACTAGATTAACATAATCAACATCTTTTCCTGTAGCTTGAAAATGTTCTTCATTTTCAAATATTCCAAAATGTATTTCATCAGGTAAAGCCATATTACCTTTTACCAGTTTGATAGGTTTAATTACTTTATCTACTGAGCCATTATTTTTTTCGAAAATTTCTCCAACTTTCGATTTATATTCTTCAAACTTTTCACGACCGTCTTTTTTTAAATAATATAAAGCTGTTACATACACCTTTTCATTATTTGTTTGATTTGTTGTTTCAACCATTTTCTTATTTTGTTTATTAGTACAGGAAGAAAAGAGTATTCCTATTAAAAGTGAATAGATTAAATATTTCATTTGTTTTTATACAAATTTAAAACACTTCGTAGAGGTGAAAACGTCAATTTATGTCAATATTCAGCCATTTTGACTCAAACGATAATTAGATGGTGTTTGCTTAAACTGAAGTTTGAAAAGCCGATTAAATGACCTTACGGATTCAAAACCACAATTAAAAGCAATCTCATTAATCTGTAATTCACTAGACTTTAATAACGTTACAGATTTTTCTAATTTTTTCATTTTAATGTAGTGTGATGGATTGTCTTGATAAAGTTCTTTAAACTTCCGGTTGAAAGTAGCAAGACTTACATTACATAAAGTTGCTAATTCATTTAGGGTTAAAGAAGAAATGCAATTATGTTCTATGATTTGCATAAAGTTGTATTGCTGTGGAGAAAAAAGAGCAGAGATGAAATTATCAAAATCATCTGATTCACTAGACTGAAAAAGTAAGAGTATTAATTCCTTTATTTTTAACAATTGAATATCTTCATTAAATACTTGAATATTGTTGAGATAATAGATAAGACTGTCTTTATATTGTTCTAAACCTTCATCTATTTGTATTTTGAGAATAATTTTCTGATTGGATTTAACAGGATTGATAGAAAATAATTTTGCTATTATTGAGGGATGAAAATATACTGCAACCGCTTCTACAATTTCAGCAGATGCATCATCTTGATGAATATCTTCGAGAAAGTATTCACCACATTTTGATAGAAATCCTTCATTTCTTGATATTAATATTGACGCAATAGGAGTACGTACTTCCAACTTTCCCTGCAGTATAAACATATAACAAGCTTCATCAGAAAGTATTTTTTCAAATCGGCCTTCATTTTTTATGATGATTTTTTCGAAAACCTTTTTTCCTTCAAGTTCTATATAGCTATAATCTAATATCAATTGTTATTTTTTGTGCTGGATTCAATCTGCTACAACGGTTTGGGCATGAGCAGTAGCTCTCCCCCAATGATGATTTTATTTTAATTGTTTGTTTTTACTTTGACTTTCGTTGTGTTAAGAATTGAAGCTATTGCTTATAGCATCGTTGTTGTGGCTGGTTTTTTTCTATTAATTCTTAATACAACTTTTCCAATTATAAATGTAATTATTGCTAACATTAGAGCATAAATACCCCCTGTAATTAATGAGAAATTTCTACCAACATCACTTACTACTTTCTGCATTGCAACCTCCTGTCCAGGCGTAATTTCATTTCCGCTAAAGAACCCGTCCTGATTTAAGTCATAGCTATTAAGTTCGATTTGATAATAAATTGTGAGAAATGCTGACAACCCAACTTTTAAAAGATAGAAAGAAAAAAAAACAGTCACGCTGATCCAGAACCATCTTCTTTTGTTTTCTTGAAACAACACTTTTCTCCTTATTCCAATAATCACTAGCAATATCAAAGAAATAAAACATGGTATTATTAGATGATATGGAATATTTACTGTGTTCATTATTTAATTAGCCACAACAATTGAACAAACGCACCTAGGTACGTTTACGTCTATTTAATAAAAACCATAGCATCCAAAAAAAAGCGACGAATATGCTACGACAAACTAGCCAAACTTTTCTCCAAGGTCTCGATCTTGGCTTCCGCGTCCGCTTGTTTTTTACGTTCTAGGGCGATTACCTTTTCAGGGGCGTTCTGCACAAAACGTTCGTTGCTCAGTTTCTTTTGAACCGATTGTAAAAAGCCCTTTGTATACTTCAGCTCTTCCTGTATTTTTTCCAACTCGGCGGCCACATCTATTGTACCGCTGATCGGGATAAAATATTCATTACTCTTTACCCGAAAGCTTAAGGCCCCATCTATAGGGGCATCAACATAAGAGATTTCAGATACATTGGTGAGTTTGCCAATGACCGTATCCCAAGTGGTCGCTGCTTTTTCTTCGTTTAAGACCGATACCGAAATGGCATCTTTCATAGCGATCTGCTTTTCCTTGCGAATGGTACGGATACCAGTAATGACACCATCTGCAAAGTCAAAGCCGGCGATCAAATCATTATTGACCTCACCCATTGCAGGCCATTGAGAAACGATCAAGGCTTCTTCGCGCGTGCGCTCGCTCATATGCTGCCAAACCTCTTCACTTAAGAAGGGCATAAACGGGTGCAACAGTTTTAGGTTCTCTTCGAACAACTGCACTACGGCCTCTAAGGTAAACTGATCAATGGGTTGTTGGTAGGCGGGTTTTACAATTTCTAACAACCACGAACAGAAGTCGTCCCATACCAATTTGTAGATGGCCATTAGGGCATCGGAGATTCGGTATTTACTAAAGTGGTCTTCGATCTCGGCCAAGGTTTGGTTAAATTTCGAACGGTACCACTCGATTCCCAATTGTGCCGCTTCAGGTTGCGGCAGATCGGCAACCTCCCAGCCTTTTACCAAACGAAAGGCGTTCCAAATCTTGTTCGCAAAATTCTTGCCCTGCTGGCATAGGTCTTCATCGAACATAAGGTCGTTCCCAGCGGCAGCACTTAATAAAAGCCCTACGCGCACACCATCGGCCCCGTACTCCTCGATCAATTTAAGCGCATCGGGCGAATTACCCAATTGCTTCGACATTTTTCGCCGCTGCTTATCGCGTACCAAGCCCGTAAAATACACATTCTCAAACGGTCGCTTGTCTCGATATTCGTAGCCAGAAATAATCATACGGGCCACCCAGAAAAAGATGATATCTGGCCCGGTCACCAGATCATTGGTCGGATAATAGTAGTTCACCTCCTCATTACCCGGCTCCAAAATACCACCAAAAACGCTGATAGGCCATAACCAAGAGGAAAACCAGGTATCGAGCACATCTTCGTCTTGGCGAAGATCCGCTGCCGTAAGACTTACATTCTGCGACTTGGCCTTTGCGGCAGTCAAGGCTTCTTCCTTGCTTTCGGCCACAACGAAATCATTTTGCCCATCACCAAAGTAGTAGGCCGGTATTTGCTGGCCCCACCATAGCTGGCGCGATATATTCCAATCGCGAATATTTTCCATCCAGTGGCGGTAGGTATTTTCAAACTTTTTAGGGAAAAACTTCACCTCTTCGGTTTCCAAGACTGCCGCAATGGCAGGTTTTACCAAATCTTCCATCTTAAGGAACCATTGATCGCTCAAACGCGGTTCAATAACCGCCTTGGTACGTTCGGAAGTCCCTACCTTGTTCAGGTGCTGCTCTGTCTTCACCAAAAAGCCCTGTTCCTCCAACTCCTTAGATATGGCCTTGCGAACTGCAAAACGATCTTGCCCTTCATAATGCAATCCGTATGAATTCAAGGTAGCGTTGGCATTAAAAATGTCTATTACTTCCAAATCGTGTTTTTCGCCCAATGCCTTGTCATTGATATCATGGGCGGGGGTTACCTTTAGACAACCGGTACCGAACTCCACATCTACATAATCGTCCTCAATAATAGGGATAGCACGGTTACAAATAGGTACAATGGCCCTTTTGCCCGTTAAATGACGGTAACGCTCATCATTGGGGTTGATACAGATAGCAGTATCGCCCAAAATGGTCTCGGGGCGCGTGGTCGCTATCGTAACGGTCTCGTTCGAATCTTCGATTTTATAGGCCAAATAGTATAAAAGGCCTTGTTTTTCCTCATATATCACCTCCTCATCAGACAAGGTAGTCAATGCCTCAGGATCCCAATTCACCATTCGATAACCCCGATAGATAAGTCCTTTATTGAACAGATCAACAAATACTTTGATGACCGAGGCATACATATCATCGTCTAAAGTGAACTTGGTACGGTCCCAATCACAGGAACAACCCAATTTCTTCAACTGCTCCAAAATAACGCCCCCGTACTCATCTGTCCAATCCCACGCATGTTTGAGGAAGGCTTCCCGTGTTAAATCTGCCTTTTCAATCCCTTCAGATTTTAATTTGGCCACTACTTTTGCTTCAGTGGCAATCGAGGCATGATCCATTCCCGGTACCCAACAGGCATTTTTACCCATTAAACGGGCCCTTCGTATCAATACATCTTGAATAGTATTGTTCAACATATGCCCCATATGTAGTATTCCAGTTACATTTGGAGGCGGAATTACAATAGAATATGCCTCTTTTTCATTCGGGGTAGAATGAAAATACTTGTGCTGCATCCAGTATGCGTACCAGTGGTTCTCGACTTTCTGGGACTCATATTTCGAAGGGATTTCCATATTTTGGTACGGTATTTGTTTTTATGCTACCGGATGCGTTAAATAGCACCGAAAACAGATGTTAAATGTTGGTAAATAATAACTTTTTCACCTAGGGTGAAATACGAAACAAAAATAAGTAACGTTAATAGATAACAAAAGAATTTTGGAGGTTCATCTCAAAAGATTTACTTTTGAAATTCACCCAAAACTAAAAATTATGAAGAAATTAGTACTCGTATTATTTGTAGGAATGCTAGGACTTAGCCTCACCGCGCAAGATAAAGCGGCGAAAATCGAATTTAAGGCCGAGACGGTCGATTACGGTGAAATCGAAAAAGGTTCAGACGGCGTTCGCGTATTCGAATTTACAAATACAGGAGATGCGCCATTGATAATCAGCAAAGTAAGCTCTAGTTGTGGATGTACGATTCCGAAGAAACCTGAAGATCCAGTTTTACCGGGTAAAACAGGAGAGATCCAAGTGAAGTATGACACTAACAGAGTTGGGCCGATCAGAAAAGCGATTACCGTTATTTCGAATGCGGACACTCCTACAAAAATCTTAAAAATTAAAGGCGAAATTAAAGCGCCGGAAGGAAAATAAAATAGTTCCTTCTTAAAAGTAAGAACCCTGATTTTGGAAACGGAATCAGGGTTTTTCTTTGAACATATTCTCAAGCACGAAACTAAAAAGTAGTTCAGAGTCATAACGCTCGATCAACACCTTGATCCGTTTGCCTTCTTTTTCATTGAGCAATTGCATTACCTCTTGCAGTTTATAGGTATGTACACTCTTGCCATTTACCGCCAAAACCACATCTCCTTCACGCAACCCGACCGATTCTGCCGTACTGCCTGCACGTATACCGGAAACAATAATCTCTGGCACTACGCTTAATCGGGTTCGATTTTGAAATAGTAATTGTACATTCCCGAATGCACTATCATTTTCATCGTTGCGCACTACCCCATTGCGATCGGCGATGCGTTCAGAAACATATCGCAACCCATCGTGCTGTAACTGAATACCACTCATATTGTATTGAAAAGGGCTATTGAAGTTGCGATTCTTTCGAAGACCGATAGTCCCTCCGCGATAGTCGAAAATGATATTGAACCGCTTCAGCACTTCGCCCCCCATACTGCCATTGCGGTCGCCCAAATTCTTGATGGCGCTGAACGATTTGGCATTGGGGAAAGCTGCCTTTGCATCTTCCAATATGAAGCTACCTATTTTAAGACCCTTTACCATTGTGCGTTTTCCAAAAATATCCCCGTTTAGACCTTTGCCCAAAAAGTCTTCGTAGTGTTTCTCGGGAATATTGATATACTCGTTCTCAAAAAGCCAAAAGGCATCACTACTGCCCGAATCTATTAAGAGTTTCACCGGAATATCCTCTTTATTGTTCATATACACCTCCCCATCTACATAGACTTTCTTCTTCACTATGGTAATAGGCAATTTTTCGTATTTTTTGCTTTTTTTATAGCGATGGGTTTTGGGGTCATGGAACCGAATTGTCTTGCTCCCATAATTAATATCGACCACGAAATCACGAAAAAGATCATACCCGATAATACCGTGAATGGGAATCCCCAAGTTTGGGGAAAAATTCAAATCCTTGTCGAGCACTACATATAATTGCTGGTTGTAATTTTTAATTCCTCCGAGTTTAAAGCGATTGCTCTTAGAGCTAAGCGCTTTAATGGGATCACCGTCCCCCAAGCCACGAATGGCTATTTCGGACACGTTATTGATCTGTACAGAATCTTGATCAAAAAGGTTGAAAAGAATGGGTTTGCTTACCCCTGAATCAAGGATAAAGGAAAGTTGGCTCCCATTCACCTCCATAGGGATTACAATGAGATTATTGATCAATTGAAATTTTACCCTTTGCGATTTTTGCCCTTCCGGCAACTTAAATCCCTGGGCACTTCCCAAAAAAGGAAGGCACAACAGAAAAACCGAAAAATGGGCCAGAAAGCGTTTCAATTTGCGATGTATGAGGGTTTGTTCCTTTTAAAGTTAATCAATTTTAATGAAAGGTGCTGTTAATTAACATATTACGCCCATCATAAATAATAGCGAATGCTGTTGCCTAGTCCGCAATGATTTCCCATTTTTGTGGGAAATTTACTTGCAAATGCCACATGTTTCCCAGAAGGGGCTAGCAATGCCCTCTTCACCTATTCGTAAACTAGTTCCCTATGCCGAAGCGGCAAAAAAGAAAGGGGCCCAGGTTATTCATCTCAATATTGGTCAGCCCGATATAAAAACCCCGAAAATCGCTTTAGACGCGGTCAAGAACAATACCATAGAGGTCCTTGAATACAGTAGAACAGAAGGTTCGGAGACCTATAGGGAGAAATTGGCGGCCTACTATGCCAAGAACGACATTCACGTAGGTGCCAGTGATATTATTGTTACTACCGGCGGTTCGGAAGCACTTGCGTTTGTAATGGGCAGTATTGCCGACAATCAGGACGAAGTCATTATTCCTGAGCCCTTTTACGCCAACTATAATGGTTTTGCCACCGCTAGTAATGTAAAGGTGGTACCTGTAGTTTCTGATATCGATAGCAATTTTGCATTGCCTGCTATAGCAGAATTCGAAAAATTGATTACCCCTAAGACGAAGGCTATTCTTATCTGTAACCCAGGCAACCCAACAGGCTATCTTTATAGTAAGGAAGAAATTCAACAACTGGCGGCAATTGTTAAGAAGCACGATTTGTTCTTTATAGCAGACGAAGTATACCGAGAATTTACGTATGACGGCAGGGAACACTATTCAATTTTACAAGAAACGGATCTGGAAGCCCACGCGATCATTGTAGATTCGGTCTCTAAACGTTACAGTATGTGCGGTGCACGCGTGGGTTGCATGGTATCTAAAAACCAAGAAGTAATCCAAACCGCTATGAAATTCGCCCAGGCGCGACTTTCACCACCCACCTACGCACAACTTGCAAGTGAGGCCGCCCTAGAGACCCCACAAAGTTATTTTGATGACGTAAAGGAAGAGTATTTAGCCAGAAGGGATTTACTGATTTCTGAGTTAAAAAAAATTAAAGACGTAAAAGTTGCAAGGCCCCAAGGAGCTTTTTACTGCATCGCAGAACTACCTATTTCAGATGCCGATGACTTTGCACAGTGGTTATTAGAAGACTTTCGTTTAGACAATGAAACGGTTATGGTAGCCCCTGCCGCAGGTTTTTATGCTACTCCGGGGCTTGGCAAGAACCAGATTCGTATCGCCTACGTGCTTGATCAGGATCGTTTGAAAAGAGCTGTCAACATACTTAAAGAAGCCTTGAAAAGTTATATCGGCTAATGCAGATACAAGAGAACTATTCGCTAAAAAACTACAACACCTTTGGTATTGACGCCAAGGCCCGCTACTTTGTTGAAATTAGCTCGGTCGCTGCGCTACATGCCATATTACAGTTAGATAGGGGTTATCCTGCTAAGTTTGTGCTTAGCGGAGGTAGTAATATGCTGCTTACGGGCGACTTGGACGCCTTGGTCCTATTTATCAATATAAAGGGAATAGAAATCGTATCTGAAACAGATGAGTATGTTCGCCTAAAGGTTATGGCAGGGGAAAACTGGCACGAAATGGTTCAATGGACCTTGGAGCAGAACTACGGCGGACTCGAGAACATGTCATTGATACCAGGTAATACGGGCACTGCACCTATTCAGAATATTGGCGCCTACGGCGTAGAACTCAAAGATCGTTTTGTACAATGCGAGGCAATGGCTATCGCTTCCCAGGAAATTCGTAGCTTTAACAAAGAGGATTGCCAGTTCGGCTACCGAGACTCTTACTTTAAGAACGCGGGCAAAGGAAAGTACATTATTACCTCGGTAACCCTTCAACTAACCAAAAAAGGCCATGTATTGAATACGTCTTACGGTGCCATTGAAACCGAATTAAAAACAGCGCGCGTAGAGCCACCCACCATTCAAGCTATTTCGAGGGCCGTAATCGCAATTCGTAAAAGCAAACTACCAGACCCGAAGGTATTAGGTAATAGTGGGAGTTTCTTTAAGAACCCCGTAATTAACAAGGAAGCCTTTAAAATTTTTAACAGTACCCATCCCGAAGCACCTTTTTATAAGGTATCCGAGCAAACCTATAAAATACCCGCCGGTTGGCTGATCGAACAATGTGGCTTCAAAGGGAAGCGTTATGGCGATGCAGGGGTACATACAAAACAGGCTTTGGTACTTGTAAATTATGGGAATGCCACCGGGGCAGAAATCTTGGCGCTCGCAAAGCATATTATTGATGCGGTGGCGACAAAATTTGATATTGCCATTCAACCAGAAGTAAATATCATTGGAAATTAGTTACAACTTTATAAGTTAAGCAATGATCATCGTAGAAGATCTAAATAAAATAACCCCCGAGAAAAGATTCCCAGGGGTTATACCAAACCAAACTAACCAAAAACTAAATGTACAATTACCAGTTGCACATTTATAATTAAAATTTTGAGATAACGCCGCTTTACAATCAATTTTATAATTTAGCGTTTCCCTATATACGGACGAATCACGTTGTTTGGATTTCCAAATCAAAAAAAAAATAAAAACCCACATACGAATGAGTACACTTCTTGAAAAGCATATTGTAGAATTGCTTCAAGAGCGAAATGAAAAAGCCATTTCCCTTTTGTATGAAAATTACGGGGATACATTATTCGGGGTAGCCAATAAGGTGGTTCGCAATGAGGAACTGGCACAAGATGTACTACAGGAAAGCTTCGTGAAAATCTGGAAAAAATCAGACTCCTATGATCCTTCCAAAGCAAAGTTGTTTACATGGCTTTTTCGTATTACAAGAAATACCGCAATCGATAAATTAAGGAGTGCGAATACAAAAACCGACAAAGAAATCCAAATTGATGTTTCTGACGTATATACGTTGGGTGTCGATAGTATTAGACCCGAGTTAATAGATGTTCGAGAGAACCTCGGTAAAATAGAGGATAAATACCAAATTGTATTGGAAGCCCTCTTTTTTCAAGGAATGACGCAACAAGAAGCGAGCGATGAGCTCGATATTCCTTTGGGAACCATTAAATCCAGATTAAAAATCGGACTAAGGGAACTCAGGAAAATATACGATCCAGCCAAAGTGTTATGCCTACTCATAGCGCTAAATTTGATATAATAAAAAGTAGAGGAATTTATCCCAATATATGAAGGGAAAAAAGTAGGTCCTCTAAAACAAATGATTTAGTCATGGTTAAAGATAAAATTAAAATGTTCCTTGATTCAGATCTTCTAGAGAAGTATCTAATCGGCTCTACCACAGACCAGGAAAACTTGCAAGTGGAGCGTTATATAGCAATGTACCCTAAGGTAAGGGAAACGTATGACGAACTTCAGGAAAACCTAGAGGCTTTTGCCAAAATGCATTCCTTAAAGACACCAGAAGGCCTAAAAGAACGTATTCTTTCGAAAATTAGATCGGAACATATGGGCAAAAGACGTTTTGCACGATATGCAATGGCAGCTAGTGTAGCTACAATTCTATTTGCCGGGGCATCGTACTTCTTCTGGAGTGAAAATCAAAGTTTACAGCAAGAAAATCAAATTGTAAACAATAAGATAGAGGATTTGGAAGCTGATATGCGTGAGCAATTAGCCGACGTTCGAAACCAGTTTATCGTACTTCAAAATCCGCAGACAAAAAGGTTCAACATCAACGGAAACAAAAAAGCGAAAGAGCTTAAAGCAGTCGCCTACGTAAACCCGGTAAAAAAGCTGTCATATATCAACGTAAGTAAATTGCCGAATTTACCTGAAAATCAATGTTTCCAGATGTGGGCAGAGGTAGACGGTAAGATGCTTAACTTAGGGGTCATCCAAGAAACGTCTAACAAAGACAAATTAGTGGCTTTACCCTATGCCGATGAGGCAGTTGGTTATATAACTATAGGACCCAAAGGTGGCAACGAAACCCCAACGGTCGAAAACATTGTTGCGAATATCACGTATTAGTCCTTCGCGACATCCTATATTTTAAAGCCTCGCCATTCTTGTCGGGGCTTTATTTTTGTACCTTTGTAAAAACTTTGAAGACATGAAGCTTTTGTTTCTTACCATAGGCATATTGGCCCTTGCAGTAGCTGGTATCGCCATCAAAATTTGGTCTAAAAAAGACGGTGAATTTGCAGGCACTTGTGCTAGTCAGAATCCGTTCCTGAACAAAGATGGACAAGCGTGTGGTATGTGCGGTAAATTGCCCAGTGAGCAAGACTGTGGCAATGAAACAGCCGCATTGTAAGGTTTCGCTTATTTCATTATTTTCTAACGTATTTTTTTTGGAAAAACCCAAGGACACACTAGAAGGAATCATTCAAAAGGCGAAAATGGGAAACCAAATTGCCTTTAGTACCTTGTTAGACCGTTTTTGGAACGAAGTATACGGTTTTCAACTAAAGCGTACCCAGAATGAAAACGATGCTGAGGACATTAGCATACGTACCTTTTCAAAAGCTTTCGATAAGATAACTTCCTATAATGATTCGTATGGCTTCAATACTTGGTTAATTGCCATCTCCAAGAACATTCATATTGATCTGGTTCGAAAAAGAAAACGCGATTTTCTAGAAACGAACAGAGGAAGCAACGATGCGGTCAAAAAGGTATTGGACGACGCCCCGACAGCCGAAGATCGTTTAATCATCGAACAAAACCTGGCAACCCTTCTCCAATATATCAAAAAACTAAAACCACATTACCAAGAGGTCATCAATCTGCGTTATTTTCAAGAACTAAGTTACGCTGATATCGCCGCACAGCTAAACGAACCTATAAACAATGTAAAGGTGAAGTTATTGCGCGCCAAAAAACTACTGGCAGAAGTAATTAAAAGCAGGTCATAGCGGTCGCCATTCCCTGCAACCTTTCGAACGAGGTCATCACTCGACCCAAGAACCCCGAACACAATGTACAGCCCCCAAATAGTTCGTATATTTGTTGAGATAAAATCTGAACTATGAGCAACGAATCGATCGCAAGTGTTGCACCACCAAAAGGGAAACCAAAATGGCTTCGTGTAAAACTGCCTACAGGGAAGAAATATACCCAATTGCGAGGCCTTGTAGAAAAATACGACTTGCATACGATTTGCACATCGGGCAGCTGCCCAAATATGGGTGAATGCTGGGGTGAAGGTACCGCAACCTTTATGATTCTTGGGAATGTATGCACCCGTTCTTGCGGCTTTTGTGGGGTAAAAACAGGAAGACCTGAAGATGTTGATTGGGCAGAACCTGAAAAAGTGGCACGCTCGATCAAGATTATGGGTATCAAGCATGCCGTGGTTACCTCAGTAGATCGAGACGATCTAAAGGATATGGGCTCTATTATCTGGGCTGAAACGGTGAAAGCAATTCGAAGAATGAACCCAACCACCACCTTGGAAACCTTGATTCCCGATTTCCAGGGAATCGAAAGACACCTAGATCGTATTATCAAAGTGTCGCCAGAGGTGGTTTCCCACAATATGGAAACCGTACGACGACTTACGCGCGAAGTGCGCATACAGGCTAAGTATGACCGTAGCTTAGAGGTTTTGCGCTATTTGAGGGCAAATGGGGTCAACAGAACCAAGTCGGGCATCATGTTGGGATTAGGAGAGCTAGAAGAGGAAGTAATCGAGACGATGAAAGACCTTAGAAACGCCAATGTAGACGTGGTAACCATTGGGCAATACCTACAACCTTCTAAAAAACATCTGCCAGTAAAAGAGTTTATACTGCCCGAGCAATTCAAAAAATACGAAGAAATAGGATTGGAAATGGGTTTTCGACACGTAGAAAGCGGTGCTCTGGTACGATCTTCCTATAAGGCGCATAAACATATCAACTAAGAACGGCAATACATACCCAAGAGAATCAACAGGAAGAGGACAAGCACTTGTGTTACAAGTATACCCAGAAATTCCTTCCATAAAACACCTAACTTTCATTGAAAACCATCAACATAGGTATTAACGGGTTTGGCAGAATTGGTAGAACCTTATTTCGCCTATTGAACAAACAACCGCATCTTCGGGTAGTCGCCATTAACGATCTTGCCGACAGCAGAACGCTTTCCCATCTGCTGAAATATGATAGTATACACGGCGTTTTTCACAAAGAAATCGGTTATAATGAAAAGCATATTTTGGTCGAGGAGGAAGCCATACGGCTTTTGAATGCCGATAGGCCCGAGAACATTGACTGGGCATCGCAAAAAGTAGATATTGTAGTAGAAGCTACCGGAAAATTCAAGACCTCAGCGGCCTTAAGGCCTCATTTGGAAAATGGGGCAAAAAAGGTGATTTTATCGGTTCCACCAGCGGATGACGGTATCAAAATGATTGTTTTTGGCATTAATGAGGAAATAGTAACAAAAGAGGATGACATCTTATCAAATGCTTCTTGTACCACCAACAACGCAGCACCTATGATTCAGGTGATTAACGAGTTATGCGGAATTGAACAGGCTTATATTACAACCATTCATTCGTATACCACCGATCAAAGTTTGCATGATCAACCGCATCACGATTTGCGGAGGGCGAGGGCAGCTTCACAGTCAATCGTTCCCACTACCACAGGGGCAGCAAAGGCCCTTACACGCATTTTCCCAGAGCTTTCCGAAGTAATTGGTGGCTGCGGAATACGGGTGCCGGTACCTAATGGGTCTTTGACCGATATCACTTTTAACGTAAAAAGAGCTACTTCGATTGAAGAAATAAATAGTACTTTTAAAAGAATTTCACATAACGAGCTGAAAAACATACTTTTATATACCGAAGACCCCATTGTTTCTATCGACATAAACAATAGTTGTTATTCTTGTACGTTTGACTCACAGATGACTTCCGTAATCGGCACCATGGTCAAGATCATAGGCTGGTACGATAATGAAACGGGATACAGCAGTCGAATTGTAGATCTAATGAATCTATTGGTCGATAAAAAGTTTATTTGAAAACGAACTACCTACATATACGTCGTTTACTATGCTGCCTTTTGTTGGTCTACTTCGGTATGGGTACAATTCTCCAAGCCCAAGAAGCGCAGGATACGGTACCGACGAAAAGTGTAGCCGCCTACTTCGAAGAAGCAAGAACCTTTCGGCATCAAAACAAAATGGATATGGCCCTGTCGGCCTTAGAGAATGCGGCCAAGGTAGCAGAGAAGAATGACAACATGAAATCGGTCATCGATGCATGGCACAAGTTCTCTATTATTTACCTAGAACTTGGTAAGAAAAGTAACTCTGAAGTCTATTGGGACCGTGCGAATGTGCAATTGAAGGAAATGGAGTATCCTTTTGGTGATGCCATGGACAAATATATAGGCGCCCTTTATATGTTCGGGGAGAAAAATAACTTTCAGGCCATTGTCGAATTAAATGATGCCCGCCAATTCAGTAATGATCGAAACCTTGTCAACAACATATTGCTGGCAGAAGGGAATATTTTTTTAGGTCTTGAAAAGTACGACGTAGCTACGAAGAATTTTAATTCGTTAATCATCAATACCGACCCTTACGAACAAGAATATCTATCTACCAAAGCCAGTTTGGGACTTGCCAAATTGTATTTGGCAACCGAGGAATTGGAAGAGAGCGCTTACAATGCTGAAAATGCCTTAAAAATGGCAAAAGAGCATCAGTTTTTTGTTGAAAGTGTCACTGCTAATGAGTTATTGTCAAAAATTTATGCCCGTATGGGGAGCTACAATCATGCATGGCAAAACGAACGCAATCTTAATACCATCAAAGACTCGCTCTTTACCCTAGCCAAATTGAAGAATGAATCAAAGGCTGCAGAAAAAATACAATACAATTTCTTCGTTGATGAAATTGCGCGACTAGAACAGAAAAATGAAGAGTTGAGCCAAGAAGCTCGAAGTTCTGAGTTGACGGCTATCTTAACCTCAGCATTTTTGACCATTATTTCATTGTTGGCCGTTTCCCTGTACCGAAACAATCAAATAAAACTAAAGACAAACGATCTGTTACAAACCAAGAATAATGAATTGCAGTCGGCCAGAGATGCTGCCGTACAGGCCATGGAAGCCAAAACCAATTTTCTTTCTACCGTAAGCCACGAACTACGAACACCGCTCTATGCTGTAACCGGGCTTACCCATTTGCTGCTTGAGGAGAACCCTAGTAAAAATCAAAAAGAGCATTTAAAAGCTCTAAAATTCTCCGGTGACTACTTACTGAATTTCATCAACGACATTTTGCATATTAATAAGATCGACGCGGACAAGCTTGAACCTTTGGCCATTGAATTCAATTTAAAGAAGGTGCTTAAAGAAGTAATCGACTCTTTGCAACAAAGTGCCAAGGAGAATAAGACACAAATTGTCTTGGAATATGATGATACTATCCCATCCTATTTGATGAGCGACCCATTAAAATTATCACAAGTGTTTATGAACCTCGTTGGGAATGCCCTAAAGTTCACCAAGAACGGAGAGGTGAAAGTCATTGCCAAGTTGATGAAGAAATTCGAAGAAGATGTTACTCTTTATTTTGAGGTTGTTGACAATGGCATCGGTATTTCCAAAGACCAGCAAGAAAGTATTTTTGATGGTTTTGAACAAGGTTCTATACAAATCAATAGAGAATATGGCGGTACCGGTCTCGGGCTCACTATCGTAAAGAGCCTTTTGGGCTTATTCGGAAGTAAAATTCAATTAGAAAGTGAACTTGGACAGGGAAGTTCGTTCTTTTTTGAATTAAAACTAAAAAGTAAAGACAGTGTTGTTGATGATGTTCCATTTGAGATTACCGAGAAGAACTATGTTTTCAAGGGGCTCCACATCCTTATTGTTGAAGACAACAAGATAAATCAAGTGATTACCAAAAAGATGCTTTCTAAGAAAGAAATCACGAGCGCTATTGCTAGCAACGGCACCGACGCTGTTGAGATGGCCAAGGAAAATAGCTATGATGCCATCCTAATGGATATTCATATGCCCGGTATTAGCGGGGAAGAGGCCACCATCGAAATCAGAAAATTTGATACTACTATTCCCATCATCGCCTTGACCGCAATTTCTTTGGATGATAGTTTGGAAAGTTTCTATGCAGCGGGTTGTGATGACGTAGTGACCAAACCGTTTAAACCAGAAGTATTCTATCAAAAAATAGGTGAGAATATTTTTGACAAAAAAAGAATTAAGAATACCGCTTCATAAAACGGTGGATTTCTGCTACTAAAAATGTCCCTTGCTCCTCAAAAAATCGATGTCGTATCGGTAGATAATATAGGTTTTTCACCTTGCCCGCAAGACGAACATAATCTTTTTCGGTAGTAATAATTTTTGCTTTCCCGTTCAATTTTCGCAACTCCTTTTCGGTAAAAAAATGGTGATCGGAAAATTGCAAGTGCTCATAAACGAGCTGCTGATCATTTAGGTATCGAAGAAGTGGTTTCGGATTCGCTATCCCGGTAACCAAGGTGATATTTTCCTTAAAAAAAGAAAGCGGTCGTAGACCTTCTGGTCCTGTCAGCTCCTCTGCATAGGCTAAATAGGAGAACAGCACATCTTGGTATGTTTTCGGTTTAAGGCGTTTGCGAATGCGTTCACGGTCTTCCAACGATAAATCTAGCGGGCATTTAGTTACAACAATCAAATGTGCTCTTTGTGCTTCTTGTCGACTATCTCGCAAATCTCCCGTGGGTAGATACTGATCATCAACATAAAGTTTTTCGTAGGCTGTTAGTAAAATATACAATCCGGCCTTCACTTTCCGATGTTGGTAGGCATCATCTAGCAATACCATTCCCGGCGCTACCGTATCTTCGAGCCGTGCAATCCCATTTTGCCTATCGGCATCTACCGCAACGGTCACCCCTGGAAACTTTCGATATATCTGAAAAGGTTCATCACCTAAATCGGCAACAGTGCTTTTTTTGTTTGCCAATACAAAACCTGTCGACTTTCTTTTATAACCTCGACTTAAAACAGCAAGCTTGTAAGAGTCTTGCAATGCATCGATCAAGAATTCGATCATCGGGGTTTTTCCGGTTCCTCCCACACTTAAATTGCCCACACAAATAGTGGGAGTTTCAAAAGTTTTGGAACGAAACCATTCTTGATCGAACGCATAATTTCGAAGGCGAACGACCATGCCATAGATCCAAGAAATCGGAAATGCTATTTTGCGAAGTATTTGCACAGCAACGAAAATATATATTTTTGAACTGACTGCAACCTTTTCTTTTACCGGTCTTTTCATTGTTTCAAATGTAAACGCCTTCGTTTATAGCAATTGAAGCCCCACCCGGGATCAATTCAAAGTAGAATGTCAAAATCAGTTCCTATCTTTGAGACACTTAGTAAAACAAAATGATTGTAAAAGATGTGACCACGCTGCTCGAAGAACTGGCCCCTTTGGCCCAAGCAGAGGATTTTGATAATGTAGGACTGTTGGTAGGTAGCTACGAGACCAAAGTTTCCGGGGTACTGGTAACGCTAGATACTTTGGAAAATGTGATCGATGAGGCCATAGCCAAAAAATGCAACCTGATCGTGAGTTTTCATCCTATCATTTTTGGGGGCTTAAAAAAACTCAATGGCACGAATTACGTTGAACGTGTGGTTATCAAGGCAATTCGAAATCACATTGCTATTTATAGTATGCATACGGCCTTGGACAATTCGCCCCAAGGCGTTAATGCAAAAATCTGCGAGGTGCTCGGTATCCAAAACCCAAAAATTTTAATCCCCAAACAAGCGACCGTTAAAAAATTGACCACCTATGTTCCCAAAGATACGGCAACAGCCCTGAAAAAGGCGCTATTTACCGCAGGGGCTGGGAATATGGGCAATTACAGTCATTGTAGTTTTACCACAGAAGGTGTTGGCAGTTATCGGGCTGGCGAAGCCGCAAAACCCACAAAAGGAGAAATCGGAAAAACACATTATGAAGAAGAAATGCGAATCAATATGATCTTCGCGCCAACCAAAGAAAGAGCAGTGCTTGCCGCACTCTTTAAAAACCACCCGTACGAAGAGGTTGCTTATGAAGTGTTGACCTTAGAGAACAAAGACGGCAGTATTGGCATGGGAATGATCGGTGATTTAAAAGTACCCTTAAAGGGGCTTGCCTTTTTACAGGATTTGAAAACTCGCATGAAAGCGAACGGAATACGATATTCGGGGAATGCGAACAGGCAGGTAGCACGTATCGCTGTTTTAGGAGGTAGCGGTGCCTTTGCCATCGAAGCCGCCAAAGCAGCAGGAGCCGATGTTCTGGTCACAGCCGATATCAAATACCACGAATACTATCAAGAGGAAGGTAAAATGTTGATAACCGATATCGGACACTATGAAACTGAGCAGTTTACAAAAAATCTTTTAGTTGATTATCTTACGAAAAAAATGCCTAATTTTGCAGTCCGTTTATCGGAAAGCAAAACGAATCCAATCAATTATTTATAAGTATGGCAAAAAAAGCAGAAGCAACGGTAGAAGAAAAGTTAAGGGCATTGTATGATTTGCAATTAATCGATTCTAGAGTTGATGAGATTCGCAATGTACGCGGAGAGCTTCCTTTGGAAGTCGAAGATCTTGAAGATGAAGTATTGGGCCTTAAGACCAGGATGGATAAGTTAAAGACCGATGTGGAAACGATCAACTATGAGATTGGTGCTAAAAAGAATCTGATCGAAGAGGCGAAAGTATTAATTAAAAAATACGCCGAACAACAGAAGAATGTCCGTAACAGTAGGGAGTTCAACTCGATCAGCAAGGAATTGGAATTTCAAGAATTGGAAATTCAACTGGCCGAAAAGAATATCAAGGAATTCAAAGTACAGATAGAACAGAAAAAAATAGTAGTTAGCGAAACCAAGGAAAAGTTAGGAGAGCGTGATAGCCACTTAAAACACAAGAAAAGTGAACTTGATGCTATCTTGGCAGAAACCGAGAAAGAGGAAAAAGCGCTTTTGTTGAAATCAGAAAAATTCCAACAAGATATTGAGGAGCGTTTAGTGAAGGCATATGCTCGTATCAGAAGAAACGTTAAGAACGGTCTTGCAGTGGTACCGATCGAAAGAGGCGCTTCGGGCGGTTCTTTCTTTACCATTCCACCACAGGTGCAGGTAGAGATTGCTTCCAGAAAGAAAATAATTACTGACGAGCATAGTGGTCGTATCTTGGTCGATCCGGTTTTAGCCGAAGAAGAGCAAATAAAAATGCAAAAGATGTTCTCAAGTCTGTAACGACTTTATTCAATAAATACCAAGCCATCCTGAATTCTCAAGATGGCTTTTTTTGTACCTTAAATTTATGAAACCAAAATTCACTTTTATTGAAATTGTATTTCTTGCCCTAGCATTCTTAGGCATATGCACTACTTGGTACTATAACATTTTGTTTTATTTAGAGGTAGGTGACACCTCTATTGGTAACTTCTTTGCCCTTACCAAGACCACCTTACCGGCAAAATCGATCAATGCCGATATTGCAGTAGTAGCCATTGCCTTTGTAGTATGGATCGTGTATGAGGCAAGGAAATTGAGGATGAAACATTGGTGGATTTTTATTCCACTTACTTTTTTGGTAGCGCTAGCATGTAGTTTTCCGTTATTTCTGTTTTTTCGAGAACGTAGGATTCGCAGAGCGCACAATTTATCAAAGCAACCCTAGTATTTTCTTCTCTATAACCTCACTATCCCATTGCTCCTCAATATTGGGGAGTTGCATTATTTGCTGCATAATCGCCTCTTGGGCATCGCCAATCGCCAAAGCTTCTGTGTAGGGACGTGCTGAAAAAGTAACTCTCGAGTAGACCGGTATCCACTTATCAGGATATTTGGTCGCAAAACGTTTTTCGATTTTCTTTTGAAGCAAGAACCTCGGATCGGCAGTTTTACTGCTCATTTCTACAAAATTTCGATAACTAAGCTCTGCTATGGCATCTGCATTTGGCTTACGCATACGTTGGTACTCCCTAAAAATGCCTTCCCAATCATCACCTAGCTTTGCTATGATTTCATTCAAAACAAAAATATCCTCGAAACCGGCATTCATTCCCTGCCCATAAAAAGGTACCACGGCATGTGCAGAATCCCCAACCAGGGCAACCTTGTCCCAATACGTCCATGGGTGGCATTTCATGGTAACCATAGCACTTGTCGGGTTATTGAAAAAGTCTTCCAAAAGATCATCCATCACCTGCATGACGTTTGGAAAATGTTTGGAAAAAAAAGTCTTTGCCTGCGCTATGGTTTGCAGTTTTTCAAAGGAGATTTCTCCTTCAAAAGGCATGAACAAAGTACATGTAAAGCTACCATCGATATTAGGCATGGCTATTAACATGAACTTGCCCCGAGGCCAGATATGAAACGAATGTTTATCGAGTTTGTGGCTACCATCTTCATTTGGTGGTATTCGAAGCTCTTTATACCCCACATCTATAAAATCTTGGGAATAATCAAAACGACTTCGTCGTTGCATTTTATGTCGCACCCTCGAAAAAGCACCATCGCAACCAAACACCATATCATATTGGTACTCTTCCCACTTTCCCTTTTCGCTATTGCCGGTATATATTTTGGCTTCCGGAAGGTTAATATCCCATACTTTTTCCTCAAACCGAAACGCAACTCCGGCGATTTCCGCCAAATCGATCATCTTACGGTTGAGTACTCCTCTGGAAATAGACCAAATTGCTTCTCCCTCCTTTCCATAAGGCTGAAAGTATTGCTCTTGGCCGACAACATGCATCGCCCTTTTATCCAACGGAATGGCAATTGTCTTAATTTGATCTTCAATCCCTACTGCTTGTAGGGCATTCCAACCGCGATTACTCATGGCCAAATTGATCGATCGCCCTGAAAATTGAACATTTCGAATATCTGGCCTGCGATCGAATACGGTAATTGTATGCCCTAACTTCTTAAGGTATAATGCCAACAAAGACCCCACGAGCCCTGAACCAATTATCGCAATGTTTTTGGGAGTTTGTTTCATAACCTTATACTATCATCTATCCTATAAACGCTAAAGATAACAAAATACCCAGGGTTTGATACACCCCTTTTTACCGTCACTCAACATAGCGTAAAAGCTTCATATCCATTTTTTTAACAGGCAGGAAAAATCCAACTTCGTCTTTCATACGTATATAAAGTGAACTTCCCGCTTCGGCGCCTATATATATCCAAAAAAAAGTCCTTCACAGAGTATTTGCGAAGGACTTTTTCATTTTAAGATACTCTTAAAATCAAGGAGGTATTATTTTCTATTCTAGAATACCATCAACAATACCATAGTCGACAGACTCCTGAGCGTTCATCCAATAGTCTCTATCAAAATCTTTTAGCACTTTTTCAAATTTTTGACCACAGTTATCTGCCAAAATTTGTGCACTCAACTCTTTCGTTTTAATTATCTCTTTTGCTTGAATCTCTATATTACTCGCTTGCCCTCTCGCACCACCACTAGGTTGATGTATCATTACCTGTGCATGTGGTTGAATAAAACGTCTTCCCTTTTTCCCAACTGATAACAAAATAGACCCCATAGAAGCCGCCAAGCCGGTACAAATGGTCGAAACCGGACTTTTAAGAGATTTAATGGTATCGTACATTGCAAAGCCAGAAGTAACATACCCACCCGGACTATTGATATACAGTTGAATTTCCTTATTGTTTTGCATATCTAGGTAGAGTAAACGATCAATGACATGCTTTGCGGAGTCATCATCGACCTGCCCCCAAAGAAACACCTTACGTTCCTCCAACATCTTTTCATCTATCGCTTCCTGTATTTTTCCTTTTTTAGAACTCATTCTTTAATTTTTATCAGCTCAAAAATACTCATTTTATCGTGAAAACCGATGCCTATAAATCGTTCGATTTTCAAATCATAGCCAAAAAGCTTTTATCTTTGGACAAAACATTGAAAATGAAGAACTATCTAGTAACCCTGACGGTGATCGGAATGCTCTCAACAGGATTTACGTTGGTTGATCTAGAGGACACCCAAGAAACCAATATCCTCGAAAAAGTGGCTAATGCCAATGGTTTTGAAAACTGGGAAAAAGTAGAAGAACTTACTTTCACTTTCAATGTAGATCGAGATACCACCCATTTTGAGCGCAGCTGGGTCTGGAAACCTAAAACGAACGATATTACCGCCATTACCGCCCAAAGTACCTTGGAGTACAATTGGGCCGATATGGATAGTATCGCCAATAAAACAAATGGAGGCTTTATCAATGACAAATATTGGCTATTGGCACCATTTCAACTGGTATGGGACAGTGATAATATTACTCATTCACTTACAATGGATGCCCAAGCTCCCATTAGCAAAAAACCAATGCAGAAACTCACCATTGTTTATGGGAACGAAGGCGGGTATACACCAGGAGATGCTTATGACTTCTATTTTGGAGACGATTTGATGGTTCAGGAATGGGTGTTTCGAAAATCAAATCAAGAGGAACCTTCTATGATGACCACTTGGGAAGACTATGAGGATATAAATGGATTAAAAGTTGCCAAAATGCATCAGATGCCCGCTAGTAATTTCAAACTCTATTTTACTGGCGTTTCTGTTAAATGAGCAACCGAAATTTTGTTTTAAGCTTCTTTAGTTTTGCCAGCTGTTTATGCGCCGCCCAAAATAGCTTTGAAGGTCCACGATACGATTTAGAAGAAAAAGAACCGATTGAATTTGTTGCGGTTTACAAAAGTAAGGATCATACCATGAGCAATGCAAATGGCCGCTATGAGTTCACCTCTTCGTTAGACACCGTCTCATTCTACCGCCTGGGATATAAAAAAATAACTAAATCGTTCGCAGCATTGACCGATACGTTTTACTTGGAAAAAGCCCCTTATGAACTTGAAGAGGTCATCGTCGTCAATGCCAAAACCCTATGGTAATAAGTATACTGGCTCGGGGCAAGCCCAAGAGACATTAAAAGGAAATTTAACATTGATTTCGACGCAGGCCTGTCCGAACACTTGTCGTAAGGGCGTCGGAGCATTATTAATCTCGATTATCGAGTAAAAGATTCTATTACCAATAACTACCTCTTCGCCCTTTTTAAGGAAAAGTTCTTTCTTCGGGCATTGCTTAAAAATAACGGCACGCTTGTACGTTTGCAGGATTTCGAAGAAAAGTTGGCTAGAAAAACGCTACTCTACAATCCAAAAATGGAATTGACACCAAAAGATTACACTTTTGAATTCAACAACTTGCGCAAAACGGGAGTTGTCAGGGGCGAATATAAGGTTTACTATAGATTCCCGACCCTATATGGGTTATTTAGCAGTTTTATTCGACTCAATGTCACAGGAGATGATTTCACCCTTACTGAAAAACCTTTCAAGAAAAACGAAAAAGTGCGGTATGAGTTTGAATCGAAGCCAAACCACCCGGTGTCTATACCTACGGGTATTATGTAATTAACACAGCTAATAATGCCATTCAGGAATACCATCAAATATCGATACCCAAATACCCGCCATATAGCGAACCTAAGTATGTTAAATTCAGAACCAAGCGTTATGAATTGACCGTGCTTTTCGAAAAAGACCCTTTGAAAAACAAATATTACATGAAGACCGCAAAACGAAATACGGTGGTTGAGATTTTGAACAAGAAAAATACTTTTGCCGAAGTATACGACAGCAGTTTTATCCTAGCCACTTCTAATAGTTTTATTACGGATCCGGTAAAGAAAAATGTGAGCGCCGTCAAAGATATCTTTAGGCTAAAATTCCCTTACGACCTCAACTATTGAAACGTTCAAAACAAATTGTTGCTCACCGATGAAATGGAAGTTTTCATTCAAAATATAGGCAAAGACAATACGGAATTTAAGGTGTCATCCAATATAAAGAACTAATGCCCGTCTTTCTTCTTCATTATAAAAGAAGACCCTAACACAAGGCCTGCACAACATAGAAGAATCGCAAAACAAACAATCAACGAAGTACTTTTAGCTACAAAGCCCAAGAATGGGGGTGCTACTAGGAAACCCATATATCCCATACCTGCAATAAAGGATACCCCTTGCGACGATTCTACCCCTTTAATGGTTCCCCCAATGCGAAAAAGTTCGGGTACCATCACCGAAAAACCAAGTCCGCTCAAAGCAAAACCGGCGATAGCCAAATAAGTATTGGTCGTCAAAACCAGCGCATAACCAGCAATGGCAACCAATGCTCCCAAAGACACTATTTTAACAGAGCCCCATTTTTCGCTTATCCTATCACCTAAAAAGCGTCCCAAAGTCATCGTAACCTGAAAACCTAGAAAACCTGCACCCCATAAAGCTTCAGGTGCGATGCTAATTTCCTTTAAATAGAGCCCGCTCCAATCAACGATAGCGCCCTCACTCCCCATTGCCATAAAAGATACCAGACCGATTACTAGCAAAGGTTTGAAAAGTTTAAAACTAAAGGGTTCTTTTTCTATTGGAGCTGCCTTAATATAGATATACCGCTTCATAAAAAAGAAATTTACTCCCAAAACCAGCACCACAGCACCCAACATGTGCAATGACGGGTTCCCCAGCGGTCCGATCAAAAAACTACCCATTCCGGCCAAGACACCGCCAAGACTAAAAAAGCCATGTGCCGCCGACATGAATTTCGCTTTATCTTCCTTTTCCAATTCAGTAACCAAGGTATTCATAGAAATATCGGTAAACCCATTGCAACTGCCAAAGAGAAACAAAGCCGCCATCAACGTATAAAGGCTTGGTGCCATTAAAGGCAAAAGTCCGGTTAGACAAATCAAAAACACTCCTAGTGCGGTAGCCTTTCCTACCCCCATTTTGTTAATAATCTTAGAAGCAATGGGAAACACTATAAAAACCCCCATTGAAAGAAAGAAGATTGCCAATCCCAACTGTGATTTATCGATTGCCAGATTTTCTTTTACCGTAGGGATATAGATTGCCCAAGTGCCAAAAAGAATGTTAAGGCTTGCAAAGACCCATGCGGGTCCAAAATACCGGGGGTTCGAAAGAATAAGAAACAATGATTTCATTCAAAGGAATATAGGTGAATATAGTCTACAAAGTACTCTTAATGAAAAGAAAACCAATAGGTTTAACTATTCTAACTTTAAAACAAAATATACACACATATCGATTTTTATGAATGAAAATGATAATTTTGACTTAGTATGGAAGTCTTTATACCTGCCAAAAACAATTGAACCCTAAAAGTGTTATAAATGAAACCGATGTATGAAAATATAGATGTGGCCGTGGGCACCTCCTTAAAAATACAAACCTTCACCCATACCGATAGTTGTGAGCTTACTAATTGGCACATTCATCCCGAATACGAAATCGTTTATGTTAAAAATGGTTCTGGAAGCTTACGAATCGATTCTAAAACAATACCCTATGATGATGGAGCCTTACTAATGATCGGCCCTAACATCCCTCACTCTGATTTTGGCAATAAAGATAAAAACAACAATCTGGAAGTAGTAGTGCAATTTGGTAGAGAGTTTTTAGAAGATAAACTTTCCGTTTTTCCCGAGTTCGCTAAGGTCAGAAAGCTGATTTTAGAATCGAAAAAAGGAATTATTTTCGATCAAAGTGTAAAAGAGCATGTTTCTACCGATTTTGAGACCATAGGTCATGAAAACCCACTGCGACGATTAGTTGTTTTCATGGGTATTTTAGATCAATTGAGTTCAACGAAAGCCTGTCGCACCCTTCTTAACCAAGTTCCTTTGAACTCGAACAGCCTTGTTGACTTACATCGCTTGGAAACTGTGTTTCAGTATGTCAATAATCACTTTGCAGAATCTATTTCAACACAATTGATCGCTTCCCTTTTAGGGCTCACCACCAACTCGTATTGCCGATTTTTTAAAAAGATGACCGGGCAATCTTTCATTTATTTTCTGAACGATTTCAGAACCAGAAAGGCAGTAGAACTATTAGATCAACGTAAATTTTCGGTTTCTGAGGTCATGTATTATTGTGGGTACAACGACCCCTCGTACTTTACCAAACAATTTAAAAGGCATCAAGGAACCACTCCTTCGGTCTATGGGGCCCTAACGGCATAGGTTGTATAGAAAAGTGATTAATTACCTTGGATTCCCTTCTTTAAAATTTGACCAAAATGGTACATATCTTCATATGAACAGTAGAACGGTGCCGGGGCCAAGCGTATAACATTTGGCTCACGCCAATCAGTTACCACCCCATTTTTCATCAAATAATCGAATAAGGGCCTTCCTTGGCCGTGTAAAAAGACCGAAAGCTGACAACCGCGATCTTTGGGAGTAATAATTTCAAAGGTACTTTCTACTTCCTTGTCAATTTCTCTAAGAATAAATTCCAAGTAAGCCACAATTTGATTTCGCTTTTCTATCAAGGCAGACATGCCTACTTCTTCGAACAACTCAAGAGAAGCCAAGTAAGGGGCTGTGGAGAGTATAGAGGCGTTGCTTATTTGCCATGCATCCGCATTTTCCATTGGTTCAAACTCAGGTTTCATAAGAAACCTAGTTTCCTTTTTAGTTCCCCACCATCCTTCAAAACGAGGAATATCATTGCGATTCAGGTACTGTTCATTGATATAAATTCCCGAAGCATTTCCTGGGCCGCTATTCATGTATTTATAGCTACACCAAGCGGCAAAATCAACGCCCCACTCATGCAATTTTAGTTCAATATTACCGGCTCCATGGGCTAAATCCCACCCGACATAAGCCCCAGCGGCCTTCCCGGTCTTGGTAATGGTTTCCATATCGAAAACCTGTCCGTTGTAATAGTTAACTCCCCCGATTAAAACAAGTGCCAATTCATCTCCTACCTCCCTAATTTTGGCAAGGATATCATTGGTACGCCAATGATGTTCGCCTTCTCGTTTCTTTACTTCGACAATTGTTTCCTTAGGATCAAGCCCATGAACCTTTACCTGGCTCTGGAACATATATTGATCAGACGGAAAGGCTTTTTCCTCACAAATAATCTTGTATCTTTTTTTGGTAGGTCTATAAAATGAAACCAATAACAAATGTAGATTTACGGTAAGTGTATTCATCACTGAAACTTCCTCCGTTTTGGCACCGACCACTTTTGCCAAGGGCGCCGCCAACCGTTCGTGATAATCCCACCATGGTTTTTCTGCATAAAAGTGACCTTCAACTGCTAGTTCTTTCCAGTCGGTCATCACTTCATTCACAAACTGCGCACTGCGTTTGGGCTGTAAACCCAACGAGTTACCCGTAAAATAAATTACTTGCGTGCCGTTGACTTTTGGAAAGTAAAATTCATCCCGGTATTTGCCCAAGGGGTCTTTATGATCCAAAGATTTTGCAAATGCTAAGGTATTTTGAAATTGCATTTCAATGTTTTGTTCAAAAATACGACTTCAACAGCGAAAAGCATTTATTAAAATGGTAGGCGCATTTCTACCAAATGTTTTTTAAACCCATTCTTTTCATACGCACGAATTGCCCCTACATTTTCGTCATATACTGTTAAGCGAATCTCAGACAGACCTTGTTTCGCCGCCCACTGCCGTAATTCTTTTATAATTGACATATTTAGGCCCTTTCCTCGAAAATCGGGATCGGTATACATAAAACCTAAATAGGCGTAAAGTTCGTGATCTAAAAACGTTTGCGCTTTCTTGATAACGGCAGACCCAGAAGCAAGCAACCTTCCTTCCATTTCAGCCACTATGACTTCAGCTTCTGCCGATTCTATTAGTTCCCTTAAATC
Organism: uncultured Flavobacteriaceae bacterium; assembly: GCA_938010765.1. Lineage (GTDB taxonomy): Bacteria > Bacteroidota > Bacteroidia > Flavobacteriales > Flavobacteriaceae > Pelagihabitans. Next base: position 62,901 of record CALLVX010000072.1, read on the forward strand.
GTAATAACTTATAGAACCTGAACGAAGCGTAGGATCAAAAGGCCGCTCTGCCTTCACGATTTCCTGTTCAAATTTCAATAGTGTGGAAAGATCTTTGATGGTCGCCTTTCGTATCTTGATATTGTTCTTCATTTACAATCGTATTACAGTTTTCAAGGTAGTAAATTTAATAGCTATTTTTGTCAAAAACCAAGCATGCATTTTCTATCGCCTACATTGGAATCCTATATTTGTGACAATTCAGAAGACGAACCAAAATTACTTCAGGAACTTACCAGGGAAACCCATCTCAAAGTGCTTAGACCCCGCATGCTCACCGGCCATTTTCAAGGCAGGGTATTGAGCCTTCTTTCAAAAATTATACATCCGAAAAACATCTTGGAAATTGGCACCTACACCGGTTATTCTGCCTTGTGTTTGGCAGAGGGAATACAAAAAGATGGTCAGTTACATACAATTGATGTGAATGAAGAACTCCTGGAGATTCAGCGTACCTATTTCGACAAAAGCGGTTTTGGAAATCAGATGGTACAACACTTAGGGAATGCCCTAGAAATTATACCAAAACTAGCCCTTACATTCGATTTGGTGTTTATTGATGCTGAAAAAAAGGAGTATTCCCAATACTTCGAAGCCGTCATACAAAAAATGCGCCCTGGCGGTGTTATTCTATCCGACAACGTATTATGGACCGGTAAAGTAGTAGAGACCTTAGACCCAAAAGATAAAGCTACTAAAGCACTTTTAGAATATAATCAAATGCTAAAAGAGCATCCAAAAGTGGAAACGGTTCTTTTACCTATTCGAGATGGCCTTACGCTTAGCAGGGTACTTTAAAGGAAACAATTAGCAATCACACTTATTCCTATACTACTACCCTTAATAACTTGGATCAAGTTTGCGATGCACCTTATAAAAAAACAGTGCAAAAGAAGCACCGACCAATGCGCCGACCAAAATATCGAGCGGATAATGTACTCCAAGATAAATACGGCTATACGAAAACAATAAGGGCCATATAAGAATTATCGATATCCATTTATAGCGACTTCTTAATAGCAATAAGGCCATCACCGCGACACTAAAAGAAAAAGCCGCATGACCCGAGAAAAAACTAAAATCGCTTGGAGTATGCAACAACCGCATGAGCTGGTTAATTTCAGGGTCACTACTGGGTCGCAGTCGCCCTACCCACTGCTTTGTATAAAAAATAGCAGTCGATACCGTTAGAATCATCAAACTGTATATCGCCATCGCCAATGCGCCCTGCTTTAACGGATGTTTCCAAAAAACCAAAAAAATAATGAGTGCAAAAAGCGGAATCCAAGGCGGAAATTTTGTCACCGTAAACCAAAAAGAATCGTACCGCTCTACACCAAAACCGTTCAAAAATAAAAAGGTATCCCTATCCCATTGCAACAACTTTTCGAGCATGATCGCCTAACTTCTTTTGATGGTTCCGCCTACATCGTCGAGTCCCTTTTTAATAGGATCGATCTCTTTCTTAATGTCATCTGCGAGTCCTGAACCCAGATTTTTCTTTACATCATCGATGTCTTTTTTGATATCGGAAACGAAACTTGTATCTATACCCTGTTTATCGGCACTTTTCTGTATCTCTTGTTTGATATCTTCGGTAGCATCTTTTAACTGCCGCATTCCTTTCCCAAGGCCTCTTGCGATGCCAGGAATCTTATCCGCGCCAAAAACCATGACAACGATGAACATGATAAAGAAAATTTCACCGCCGCTTATGAATAAAAAGTTGGTAGAAAACATACCACAAATATAGTTAAGATAAAAAAGCCCTGTCATTTACAGGGCTTTTTTTTGATGTTATCTATAAAAATTTATTTTCCTTTTATAGTTTTCTTGATTTTATCAAAATCAGAAGGTGCCTCCATTTTTGGCCAACTATTATTGGTAGTATCGATATCAGCGGTTTCTGCTTTGGGGTCTACAATAATACCTTTTAACTCTGTTTCAGAAGCAATGACCACGCTGATTTCCTTGCCATTTTTTCTCCAAACCTCAGGAGGATAAGTAATATTTTTGGTACTACCATCGGCATAGGTGTATTCAACAATAATCGGCATCGGTATACCACCTGGCTTATCATAGGTGATTTGATAGAAGTACTTGGGTTCTTTCACCGAAGCACGTTCAGCTGCGGTCATATTGTCCATCATAAACTCCTTTAAACTTGTTGAATTTTCTGAGGGTAGTTTTCCTTTTAAATTAGAATCAAAATCTTCGCTACCTTCTTCTACTAAATACACTGCTTTTGACATGCCTCTTGCCGCCATATACGCCTTCACCTTGGCGCTTGGTTTGTCTGACACATAGTATTTCTTAATGTCCTTTACTCCTATATCTACATAATCTGTTGTATAGAACCAACCTCTCCAATACCAGTCTAAATCAACGGCCGACGCATCTTCCATAGTTCTGAAGAAATCTTCCGGGGTCGGATGTTTGAACATCCATCTTTTAGAATAGGTCTTAAAAGCATGATCAAAAAGTTCCCTTCCCATTACGGTTTCGCGAAGGATGTTTAAGGCAGTTGCCGGTTTGCCATATGCATTGGGACCTAATTGGAATACATTTTCCGGATTTGACATGATCGGTGAAATGGTCGTTTGATCACCGGACATATAAGGTACGATCTTCGACGGATCACCTCTGCGCGATGGGTAGTTTGTATTTGGCGCAATGGCTTCAGGGAATTTCTCACCAAACTCTTGCTCGGCCATATATTGCATAAAAGTGTCAAGGCCTTCATCCATCCAACCCCATTGTCGCTCATCTGAGTTGACGATCATTGGGAAAAAATTGTGGCCCACCTCATGGATGATAACACTGATCATACCGTATTTTACACGATCAGAATATTTTCCGTCGGGCGTTGGGCGACCATAGTTCCAACAAATCATAGGGTATTCCATCCCTTGGTTTTTGGCATGTACCGAAATGGCTTTTGGATAAGGATAATCGAAACTATGCGCAGAGTATGACTCCAATGTATGGGCAACGGCTTTGGTAGAATATTCTTCCCATAGGGGATTCCCTTCTTTAGGATATAGAGAAACTGCCATCACATCTTTGCTACCCACTTTTACCGCTTGCATATCCCATATAAATCTACGAGAAGTAGCGAACCCATAATCACGTACGTTCTTTGCTTTGAACTTCCAAGTTTTTTTCTTGTCCGAAAAACCTTTTGAGGCCTCTTCCGCCTCTTTTTGATTTACGATAATCACCGGTTTGTCGTACGATTTTTTCGCCTTTTCATATCTCGCGAGCATGGTTTTGGAAAAAATTTCCTTTCTATTTTGCAAAGTTCCAGTGGCATCTAATATATGATCAGCAGGTACGGTAATGCTCACATCATAATCCCCAAAAGTAAGTGCAAATTCGCCATTGCCCCAAAATTGGTGGTTCTGCCATCCTTCTACATCACTATATACGGCCATTCTTGGAAAGAACTGTGCAATTACATAGGCTCTATTCCCATCTTCAAACTCCTCATACCCGGATCTTGCACGATGCACTGTATGATCGGGAATGTTGTAATTCCATTTGATCGAAAAAGAAACCCGTTCCTTACTTTTCAACGGTTTTGGCAAATCGATGCGCATCATGGTAAAATTGATGGTATACGGCAGCGCTTTTCCTGCAGCATCCTTTACATGCTCTATTTCAAAACCACCATCAAAAGGTTCTGTAATGTATTTATCTACAAATGAACCGGGCCTGTCAAGTGAAGGAACACCTTCTCCATTCTTTAATTTGGCCTTTGAATCTTTGGTTCGGATGTTTTGATCCAACTGTACCCATAAATACTCCAAATCATCTGGGGAATTATTAATGTACGTTATTGTTTCATCTCCATAAATTCGGTGATTCTTGTCATCGAGTTCTATGTTCATCACATAGTTGGCCTGCTGCTGGTAGTAATCAGGGCCGGGAGCGCCGGATGCCGAACGGTAGGTATTCGGAGTGGCAAACTCTTCCTTTAATTGCTTGAACAGACTTTGATTCGTATGCCCTGGTTCTTTTTCTTTTGGAGCCCCTTCCTGAGCCATTGCAACGGCTGAAAAAAGAAACAGCATCGCTACAACATAATACTTGATTTTAGTCATCATTATTTTTAATTAATTAGTACGGAAATGTAAAGTTTTTCTAAGAATTTGTTAATAAATGTTACAAGTTTAACATTCCTTTATTATTCTCTTTGATCAGTACGAAGCTTTTTTTCTTACCGTTAATTTTGAAATGAACTACATTCTGTTGATCATCATATACGTCTGTGAGCAGCTCATTGCGTATTTCAATAGATTCTGTGTTCTCCAAATCAACATCGGGTATTTCCAAATAACATATCATTACATCATTATCATACTTCTTTGCTAAAAAATGAAAACTACGTTCCTTTCCATTAATTTGAAATGTAATTTTCTGTTTTAGATATTTTTCGATGTACTCCTCTGCGGATTCAAATTCAAGTTCGGTCGCCAATCTAGCATGTATCTCGTAGCGTTCTAACAAAAGGTCTTCCAAGTCATCGATAAAAATTCGACTGGTAATCTGTAATGCACGGTCTTTTTCTGAATAGCTAATATTGGTGACGCTTACGTAAAATTTATGAACGGCTACAAACCCTAAAAGAGGAAGTAACAGAATCAAAAAATATTTTTTTAAACCAGTCATAGCTATCAATTTATTCCGACAAAAATAAACAAATCACGTGCCAAAGGTTCTTTTAACAAAAGACATGCCAATTTATGTTGGTAATGAAAGGGATCGGCTCCTTATTCCAAGCGGTCTTAGTCAAGCTCATTGTTCCTTCTATAGGCAACACTTTTAACACGCATCACATCCCAAATTTTAAGGCGATCTTTGGTTACAACGGCTTTTTGAAAGCCGTTGTCAATTTCACAATAATAGAAGAAATCATCAATTTTATCCTGCGGAATCTTCAGGTCGTGTACAATCAAGGAATCTTTATAAAAAGAACGCACTCTTTCAGTTCGGGCATAAATCTTCTCTTGCTTCCCCTGATTTTTTAGTCTTTTCGTACGGCCGGAAATTGCGTTAAAGATAAAATCGAGACTTCGTGGATCGGTAGCGGTCAGCAGCATTCGCTGTATCTGGTCGGGAGGCTTTACATAAGCATTGGGTAAATTGAGGGTGGATGCGGTAACGATCGGATCAATTTCTAAACGAGCAGCATCTCTCGTCATATCCCCGCTTAAATTATAGGGCATCACGATTACCTCATCCAATTGGGTAAGTGCCTCTTCCAATGGCACCATAAGAAACTTACTTTTAAGCATCTCAAGGCTTACTACCAGTTCTTTTCTCTTGTATTGTATGGCGGAAAAGACGATGGTATCGTTCAACCGAGCGGTAATCGAGAAAAAGCCATCAATATCGGTAATTGCAGCTCGTTGGGAAGTTATGTTCAATACATGGGTAGCCGCAACATCACCATCGTTACTATATACCTTTCCTTTTAGTTCTTGAGAGCCGAGCGTCTGCGAAAAACCGCTGCACCCTATAAGTAACAAACAGACTAGAAATAGGTTATTTTTCCCCATCCAGTCCTTTCAAATAGGTTTTGCTGTGGGTTACCAAAAAATCGATCAGTTCAAATTCATTGCTTTTCTTGAGCAGTGTATTTGCTGGCATTTTGTCGTCGACATAAAACAAAAAACCATTGATCTGCTCTTGGGGAAGTTTTAAATCTACCACAAAAAACTCATCATCATATACCTGTCGCAGTACTTCACTAGGCTTTAAAACAGGCCCTTCATCGGCCGTCTTTTTTCGTCCCATCTTCATAAGGGCTTTGAAAATATTCACGAAATTGATTCCGTCTTTCAGCCCCCTTTCGCTTCTCGACATTGCTATATTATCGACCTCCGAAGAACGATCGATCTCATACTCGTACTTTTTAAATTCCGAACTTTTTACTTCTAAAAAACGCTCTTGATCTTCTGGGGTCACCACTACCTCTTCTAATTCGGTCACCTTTTCGTTCACTTCGATTACCAATCGATTGTTTTTTAAAATTTCCTCGGTAATCTTCACTAGCCTAAGCTGAAAATTAACGGCCGTGAATGCCAAATCATCTCCTGCTTTTACTCGAATCGCAAATCGCCCCTTCTCATCCGTAATGGTTCCGTTTTCCGTAGTAATATTAATTACATTCTCATTGGGAACATTTACGTTGCGATACAATACCTGCCCTCTGAGCAATATGCGGTCGTCGTCTTGGCCAAAGATGCTGGTGATACCAAAAAAAAGAGAAAAAATAAATAGGGTAATCGGTGCGGTAATTGTTTTCATATGGATAAAGAAAATATAAGTTGGGTGGATAAAAAAACTGGCATCACTAAACTTTTGTTAATTTGTTCTTAAGGACAAAGCTCCTATGATGGGTCAAAACGAAATATACAAGTGCAGAGCGCAAAAAAAGCTCTTTAACGGGTATTGGAAGCTTTTCAACCGACACTATGTTCAATTTAACTAATAATAGAGGCTTACTAACAAGATTAGTATATTTTTGCTAGCCCACCACATTTAAAAATCTGAATAAATCTTAGTCTATGAGAACACTGGGATTGTCCTTTCTTATTGGGATACTTTACTGCATATCTATCACCGCGCAGGTGAAAATAGGTGAAAACCCACAAACCATTGACCCTGCGGCCGTATTGGAATTGGAAAGTACCACCATGGCATTGATCATTACCCGGGTGACCACGGAGCAAATGGAAGCCATAACTCCGGGGCCGGGGGCTATTGTCTACAACACAGATGCGCAATGCGTTCACTATTTCAATGGTACTGAATGGATTAACCTATGCGAGGGTGCTAATGTCAATATCTCTACAGATGCCATTGTCAACCAAGTAAGTACGATTGTTTTAACAGAGACAGCCACAGGAAATAATCTAGAGGTAGCTCCCAATAGCATTCGTACCGAACAGATTGTAGACGGTGGTATATTCGGTGACGATATTAATGATAATTCGATAGGTGCGAATAAATTGGCCCGTAATTCGGTAACCAAAATTGCGTTGAGTGAAAATGCCGTCGGGCCTTTTGCCATTGATAGAGACAGTCTGCCATTGAGCTTTTTCATTAATGATGTTCCCTTTCTGACCGCGGGAGATCTCTCGGTAACCGTAAGTGAAGATACAGGGAATGCCCTTACCATTGGTAGTGATGATGGCGCGTTCTACGACGAACAGCCTGTATTGGATGCTATTGCAGTAAATGCCACTGCTATTGCAAATGATTTAGATGGAAATCCTGAGAACGAGGTACAAAACCTTTCCCTTACCGGAAACCTGTTAACACTCTCGAATCCGGCAGGAGCGGATGATGAAATAGATTTAGCCGGTTTTGCCGGAACTCCCGACGCAACAGATGAACTCATCACCAATGCTGTACTAGCAGGTACCGATTTGATTATTACAGAAGGTGGTAACGATACCACTGTTCCTTTGGCGGGCATCGTAAGTACTCAAGTGGTTGACGGTACTACCCTTACGGGGTTGGGTACTGCGGCCAACCCTTTTAAAATAGAACCTTCGGTTACAAACGGTCAATTCTTGACCACGAATGCTACAGGTAATGTGGTCTGGGCCAGCGTACCCACAGGCAGTGGCACGGTAACAACGGACGGTATTACCATTATCGGTGATGGCGCTACAACGGCACTTTCGGTTCCAGATGCCGGAATTACCCCTATAAAAATAGAACCCTCGGCCACTTTTGGCGAAGTTTTGACCACGGATGCCGCCGGGAATGTCGTGTGGGAAACCGTCGCCACTGGTGGAGGCACCGATGATCAAGAGGCGAACGAAGTTCCTTATGACAATGCAACATCCCTTTTAACGGCAACTGATACCCAAGCAGCAATCGATGAACTTGCTGCAGCCGGGGGAACCGATGATCAAGAGGCCAACGAAGTTCCTTATGACAATGCTACATCCCTCTTAACGGCAACTGATACCCAAGCAGCAATCGATGAACTTGCTGCAGCCGGGGGAACCGATGATCAAGTTGCCAGCGAGGTCCCCTATGACAATACTACTTCATTATTGACTGCGACAGATGCCCAAGCTGCAATCGATGAACTTGCTGCAGCCGGAGGTACTGATGATCAGAACGATTCCGAAGTACCCTTATTGACCCCTACCGATTTTGATGGGGACCTTACCGATGAGACTACGGTTCAAGAGGCGTTGAACGCGCTGGACGTGAACAGTACCGACGACCAGAACGATTCCGAAGTACCCTTATTGACCCCTACCGATTTTGATGGGGACCTTACCGATGAGACTACGGTTCAAGAGGCGTTGAACGCTATTGCGGGAAGTAGTTCGGATAACCAAAACATTGCCGGATCTGTTCTAACTGGACAAACTTTAACAATTGGTATTCAAAATGGAACCAATCAAAACGTAGATTTAAGTGATTTTGCCCTTGAAACGGAGATGAATGCAGCTATTACAGCCTCTGCAGCTCTCGATAATGACAAAAGTAATACGAACGAAATACAAACTATTTCGTCTCCCAGTGGTTTAATTGCTGTTACTTCGGTTGGAAACAATTACGAGCTAACAATTGCTCCAAATTCGATTACTCAAGGTGAAATCGATAATAATGCCATAGGCACCGGAGAAATACAAGCCAATGCCGTTACCTCCAATGAAATCAACAATGGAAGTATTGTCAACGCTGATGTGAGTGGCACCGCGGCTATTGCTGGATCCAAGATAAATCCCGATTTCGGGGGACAAGGAATAGTAACCACTGCAGGCCTTAGTGTAGGCGCGGATATAATGCTTAACGGAAATGACTTAGTTCCGGATTATGTATTTCAAAAATATTATTCAGGTCACTCAATTTTAAAGGAAAATTATGATTTCCCTAGTCTTAAGGAAATAGAGGCTTTTGTAAAACAGCACAATCATCTACCAGGAATTCAATCCGCTAAAGAGGTTCGGGAAAATGGGTTTTGGAATCTAAGTGAATCAAATTTAAAAAATCTTGAGAAAATCGAAGAGCTGTATTTGCACACGATCGAGCAGGCTAAAGAAATAGAGGAACTAAAATCAGAAAATCAATCTTTGACAACCGATTTGAAATCCCTAAAAAGAGATATCGAGCAAATAAAATTATTCCTTCAAAAAGGTATCGAACCCAAGCAATAGGAAGTTTTAATGCGCTTTTCACATATGAAAACTAAACACATACTTTTCGTCTTGTTTATTGCATTCCAATGCCACGCCCAAACGGCGCTGCAAAATTCAGGAAACCTTCGTATTCATGAGAACGGAAAAATAGGCTTTCATACGGATTTGATCAACAATGGCATTTTTGATGAAAATTTAGGCCTTGCAGGCTTTTATGGTGGCAATACAATAGATATTTTGGGCGCTGTACCGGCGACCTTAAACGATGTTGAATTTGCAACGACCCTTGCCACTGTTTTACGGACCAGTTTAAACATTTCCAATAACGGCAATTTTATTTCAGGGAATGTACTTTCCCCGAAAGAAGCGCCCCAAGTAACTCTTAATTTTCTTGAAAATGGCTTCTATAATGGCGAAGGCGGCCCCAACAAAGTAGATGGATATGTTAGTATCACCAAACAACAAGTTTTCACTTTTCCTGTAGGTGATTTTGACCAACTTCGACCTTTGATTCTAAATTCACAAGGAATAAACGAATTCGCTAAATGTGCTTATTTCTCAGAAGACCCCAACAATCCCAGCACCTTTTCAATAGTCTTTAACACAGAGTATAAGCCAAGTTCGCTCGGGGTAATCAGCACCAGAGAATTTTGGCGCTTGGAGGGTAGTGTATCTTCCACGATACAAATTAGCTGGAATGCCGCAAGTGATATGGCTGCCCTAACAGACGATGTGACCACTATTATTCCAGTGGGATGGAGTAAGTCTGCCAGCCAATGGGTCGCACTTGGAAATGCAGGAGGTATAGGAGATTTGACCGAAGGCTTTACCACTTCTTTTACATTTGTACCAGACGACTATGAAGCCATTACTTTTGGTGCCGCGGGGCAGCCACTCGAAGCTTTGGACCTAGGAAACTATTTGGTAACTCCCAACGGAGATGGGTTGAACGATGTATTGGTTATTCCTGAATTAGAACAATCACCAAATAACAAGCTACTAATATTTGATCGTTACGGATTAAAAGTCTTCGAAAAAAATAATTACACCAATGAATTTGACGGGCTTGCCACCTCAGGAAGCTTTGTAATGAAACAGGAAAAAGGATTGCCTTCCGGAGTTTATTTTTATATCGCTTCGCTTTATGATCTGGACCTTGAGTTTCAAGGGTTCCTATATTTATCTGCTCGACCATAGATTTCATAAAAATACAATTTAAAGATGTAATTTCTTACATAACATAAGGATTACGTTTATCGATTAAGCCACTAAATACAGCTCAAACCAAAGGATATACACAACTAATTCCCCTAGCTTCACCTCAATTTCACCTGTCCTCACAACATTCTTTTATCTAAAGGCCAAATTTTAGATAATTTTCAGATAAAATAGAACTTGTTAATTCCCTCATAATGAAGTCAATTGCTGCATTTCTGCTACTATTTAGTATTTCCATGACCTACGGCCAGGTTAAAATAGGTGACAATATCAATACGATAGATGCTGCATCTATTATGGAATTGGAAAGCGCATCCAAGGTTTTTGTAGTCACTCGAGTAACCACAATCCAAATGAACACCATCACCCCGTTGAACGGGGCATTGGTATATAATACAGATGATAACTGCCTATTTCAGTTTAATAATGGTAGTTGGAGTAGTCTTTGTGTAAATGTCTCGGCCGGTGAAACCATAACTGTACTTGTAGATAATTCGGATGGAACTTTCACTTACACAAACGAAGCTGGAACCGATGTCACTATTTCCCAGGCATCTTTGCAAAACAATGGGGATGGAACCTATTCTTTTATGAATGGAGGGGGAACGATTACCATAATCGATACAAATGCTGCTTCTAACTTGTACAACAATACTACTTCTGGCCTTACCGCCAACAACGTACAGGATGCCATCGATGAACTAAACACTGCTGTGAATACATCGAATACATTAGATCTAGATATGGATCCTACCAACGAACTATCGGATGTGGCCCTGACCGGGACAACGCTCGAACTTACCAACCCCGAAGCGGGTGCTACAGGGGTAGACCTGGACGCCACCTTTGCAACCGATGCAGAAATTGCCTCTTTTGAAGTAACAGATGTAATCAACGGCCATCTAATTGCTACAATTACAGAACCAGATGGTACGCCTGCCGAAATAGATGAAACCATCACTAGTTTGGCAAGTCCAGCAGACGCTGAAAGCACTTTAGTATTTTCTGATGAAGCAGGGGGCACTACCACTATTCCGAACATTGTTAGAAGTGTTAATGGTGTAAACCCGGCAGCGAACGGAAATGTTGCAGTCGTATTATCCAGTGTTAGCACAGGATTGGAAGCGGCCTTACCAGCAACAGGGATAGACGCCGATGTCTATATCGTATCGGGAGAGGTTGCACCAAACGCCGATCGTAACGGAGTTGCCTTTATTTATGACGACCCGACCGGTTGGCAAGAAGTTACCACAGATTTAGCAACTGCAGACGCACGATATGTCAATATCATCGGAGATGCCATGACGGGTCCCTTAGCCATGGGGAACAACAGCATTACAGGAGTGAACGATCCTGTAAATCCACAAGATGCAGCAACCAAAAACTATGTAGATGGTCTGGCCGTTGGTGATATTACCTCCACTGATATTACCGTAGGTGGCGGAACAGATGCCGCCTTTAACAATGTAACTCTAACCATAGCAGATGATGCTATTGACCGAACAAAAATCAACCCAAATGTTGCCGGCACGGGCTTGACCCAAGCAGCGAATGGATCATTGGAAATAGACCCAACTACTGCTACTGGTGACGGAAACATATCATCTAGCAGCCTAACAGTTACTGGGGAAACAGATGCTTTGTTGGGAGATGTAACCTTAGAAATAACGCCAGGAGCCAACGACCAGGTACTCACCACAGACAATGTTGGTGCTTTGGCATGGGTAGACTCAAGTACCCTAAACCATACAGGTACAACAGGTTCTTTATTTTTTGCAGGCGCAACAGGTGATCCTTCAGAAAATAACAGTCAACTTTTCTGGGACAGCGCCAACAATCGCTTAGGAATAGGAACAAATACCCCAACCCATAAACTACAAGTTACCGGGCAAGTACGAGCCACCTCTTTTGCCAACGCAGATGGTACGGCCAATGCTCCCTCCTACCGTTTTAATAATGACGGAAACACAGGGATGTATAGAGCAGCAACAGATGAACTCGGTTTAAGTACCGCCGGTGTAGAAGCACTTCGGATTGACCCTTCAGGAAATATCGGAATTGGCACTTCAACTCCAGATGAAGCCCTACAAGTTGCCGGAAACATGCGCTTAGATGGTAGCTTTGAGGATAAAGATGGAGATGCGGGAACAGCAGGCCAGGTATTGAGCACTACTGCCACTGGCACCGATTGGGTAGATGCAAATGGTGTTGGTACCGATAGCCAGAATCTTAGTAACTCTGTAGTAACAGCCAACGAAAGTGTTGAAATACAGATATCGGGAGGAAACAATACCACCATTAATATTCAGGATGCAGATTCGGATATTACCAACGAACTTACCGACCTTAGCCTTGCAGGCAATACCCTTACCTTGACCAACCCGGCGACGGGATCGAACAGTGTTACACTGCCCTCTGCAGACGGAAGTGAAACTTTGGTCAGCGCAGGGACCGATATTGGCGTTACCGGAACCGGTATAACAGGCGATCCCTACATCATCGCAAATACCTTTACCGAAGTGGATGCGAGTATTACCAACGAAATTCAAACCTTATCCATTTCAGGAAATGACCTTACCATTTCTGGAACCGGAGGAAATACGGTTACATTGCCTTCTTTTTCAGAAACAACTACAAATTTGAGCCAAAACGCAGCAACTGGTGTCATTACTTATGCGAACGAGGCAAGCGCTTCACAAACGGCTAATGTAGTCGGAGCAGAAACCGACAATAGTATTACAAGTGGCGCCAATGGAGGAGCCTATTTTGAAAGTCCGATAAAAGCGTTTGGAAAAATCGCTGCAACAGGAGCACTAACGAGGGTCACTCCCGGTATCACAATTACCAAATTGGGTACCGGAAGGTACAGGGTAAACTTACCCGCAGGATTGGTTTCCGATCAGCATTATATAATACAACTTTCACAACCAGGACGTGGCGGTTCTGGAAATGACGATCCGGGTATCTCTTATAATACTCCAACAGCAGCCAGTTTCGAAGTAATCATTGGGGATAACGATAATGGAGGAACCGATAGAAGTCGCTATGATTCTGAATTCATGTTCACCATTTTAGATTTGTAATTATGATGAGAAATGTTTTTTTCTTACTCTTATTTAGTTTCGGGACCGTTACGGCCATCGCACAAATAGATGCCAATCAGTTACTGGGGCTAATCAATGCCACAAGTACTGAAATGAATGCCATTTCAAACCCGATAACAGGATCGTTGATTTTCAATACAACAGAAAATAGAGTTTATCAATTCGACGGCACTTCATGGACTACATTCGCAAACGACAGTTCTTTACCTATTGTATTAGTTAAAACTGCTGGCTACACCCTTACCGCAGCAGATGATGGGACTATCATTACATTTAACAGCGCTACCGATATAACCTTGACGGTAGGTTCTGGACTTCCTATTGGGTTTAACGTTAGTATTTATCAAATAGGAACCGGAAAGGTTAGCATTATAGGCGCAGGCGGAATAACCATTAAGAACAGACTATCTAGATTTAAAACTGCAGGTATAGATGCTGGGGCAGGCCTCGTCTGTACGGCCGCGAATGTTTTTCATTTAACCGGAGATTTAAAAAAATAACTTTTTGAAAAAACTAATCGTTCATATCTTTTTTTTCATCAGTGCTATTGGTGGTGCTCAAGTGGCAAACTACAACCAGTTTCCTTCGATGCGACCAAGCCATGTTTTAGATGAAAATTTAGACAACATTAGCTTTGCGTATGGTCTCAGAGTCCTAGAATCTAATTATAATGGTCCGCTTATTCGCTTACGCAGGGATAGTGATGATACGGAATCTGATTTCTACTGTGGGGACAATGATCGTGTGGATATTAATGCTATAAACAATTGGAGAGGGGCTGCCAAGGTGTATGTAGTCATATGGTACGACCAAAGCGGATTAGAGTTGAACGCCGAACAAGACATAAATAATAGACAGCCCGAATTTATCCCGGATCCTACCCAACCCTACTTTGCCGGTGACGGAACCGATGATCGTTTACTAGTTCCCGAAAACTTTCAAAACCTTACAGAAGACGGGAAAAATGGAACTGTGTTAGGCATTTTTTATGCCACTGACCGTGCCGATACCGCTTTTGGTGTAGCCAGTGGTCGTAACCGATGGTTAGTACATATTAATTGGAGTAATGAAAAATGTTATTTTGACCCAGGATATTGTTGTAACAATCCTCGATTTTTCGTAAACAATATACCAACACACCCTACTAGTCCCGGAAGTTTAGGCGTTTGGGATCAGTACTCTTTTCTAAGAAGGGATGATCCAGCCAATGCGGCAACTGATAAAGTAATTATGCGTTTGGCCGGAATAGAAAAAGTAAATGGGGATTTTCCTGACAATCAATCATGTGATCTCACCTTCAATTTTGGTATTTGCGCTGCCATTTCCAATAACGTTGGAAACGGAACGGGATATAGCACTACCCGTTTTGCTGAAATGATTATGTATAAAACCGGAAAAGAAGACGGCTTTTTACAAACAATCGAAGAAAATCAAATTAACTTTTGGAACCTATGAAAACAACCATAACTCTTTTTTTAATCTGTTTCTGTTTCACTATTTCGGCAAATGCCCAAATCAGCGGAGATCTCTTATTGGGATTGGTACAGGCCACGACAGCGGAAATGAGCACGATTACCAATCCGATCGAAGGTTCTCTGATATACAATTCGGATGAGGAAAAAATGTACTTGAACACTGCATCTGGGTTTAAGGGCATTCCCTCTGCAGACGATGTTTCCGTTGGGTTTTTTGTGGGTACATTACAGATTAGTGGGACAGGTGATGTAATCGTCTCTGGGCTTCCTTTTCAACCCTCCTCGATCACATTCACGGCATATGCCAATATAGCGGGTCCGACCGTAAACGAAGACAATGGAGTGGCAGATAATAACAATACAGCGATCAACGTACATGGATCAATGAAGGGTTTTGCAAGAAATAACGGAGCAACTACTACAGAGCAAGTAATTTTCAACGGAGCCAGTGGCGCATCAGTGAACGATATATCGCGATACGCATCAAGCTCTTATAGCATTGGTATTCGTTATGCTGACAATAATGGCGACAGCCTTGGATTGACAACTGCGAGCATTTCTAGTTTTAATACCGACGGTTTCACTTTAAATACCGATAATTTTACCGGAGGAATTCTTGTTATTTATGAAGCATACAGATAAAAACATGCGTTACACAACGCGTCTATCTTGGTTAATGGCTACCCTTATGTATATGGTTGTACATGCGAACTGCCTCTCGCAAGAGCCAGTACATAACTATGGTAATTTCAAAATTCACGATATGGGGGCCGTTGGTTTTCATTACGATTTCATCAATGATGGCGTGTCCGACGATAATAAAGGGTTGGCGGGGTTCTACAACAACAACAGCATTTTGATTTCCGGAGCTTTTCGACCTATTTTTCAAGATATGGAAATCATGGTAATCGATGATTTGTTCCTAGAGGTGGGCGTAGGTATAACGAATAACAGCAATTTCGTAGTTGGCAATGTGTTTACCCCAAGAAATCTGCTGGACGTAACCCTAGATTACATAGGTGATGCGTTTTACACCGGCGATGCCGACAATACCAAGATCGACGGCTATGCAGCAAGTACAAACAAAGCGAACTTTGTATTTCCTATTGGGGATAGTGCCAAACTGAGGCCCCTTGAACTTTTTTCGGAACGTACCGACACCAAGGCCAAAAGTGCCTACTTTTTCGAAGATCCTAACAACCCGTCTACCTTTTCGACACCGTTTAACACAAATCTACGAGCCGATATTTTAACTGGCGTAAGTACCTATGAATTCTGGGATTTGGATTCGGATGACCCCTTACGAATTAAGCTTTCCTGGGATAACGATAGTAACATAAATACTTTTGCCGATGCTATAGAAAATCTGCGTATCGTCGGTTGGAATACCCAAGATGGGTTATGGGAAAATTTAGGAGGAAACAGTATTTTGGGCGATTTTAATGCTGGTGAATTGCGATCTGATCTTTTTATACCTGACAACTATTCCGCAATCACTTTTGGTACCAGCCTGAGTACCGATAGTATTGACCTTGGAAACTATTTGGTTACTCCCAATGATGATGGCATAAACGATGTTCTGTACTTCGATGCAGTAGCTTTATCTCCCAACAATGAACTAAAAATATTCAATAGATGGGGGCGTCAAGTATACTACGCGGAAAATTATGAAAATACTTTTGATGGGAAAGCCAATCAGAATTTTGTGGTAGTTGCAAGTAAAAAACTGCCCGATGGTATTTATTTTTATATTCTTACCCTAAAGGATATTAACGTCAAACACCAAGGCTTTCTATCTTTAAACCAATAAGACAATTGCTAAGAATATTCTAACAAAAAAAGCGTTTGCTATTATTCCCATATAGAATAGCTACTGGTTTTGAGACATACGACGGAAAAATACTAACTTTGAGTTGTGGTTGCTTGCTATTGATTACAACTTGGCAACATTTTTGTATTTAAACAGTTATAGAATCAGCTATTGTTCAACCAAACTTATCGTTATGCAAAGAAGGTCATTCATTAAAAAAACTAGCGTTGCAGGGCTCGCCTTAACCGCCGTACCTCAAATAGTATTTTCCCAAGAAGAGGAATATTCTATTCTAGAGTTAATGGGCAAGGCCGATATTGAACTTTTTGGAAAAGACATTAACCTGCGGGGAGCGGCTCATGATGCTTTTGTTGAAATGAAAAAAGCAGCTCTTGGTGATGGTATCGCAATGAAGGTCGTATCGAGCTATCGTAACTTTGCAAGACAAGAAGGTATTTGGGAACGGAAATTTATAAAATATACCGATGATCAAAACATGAAGCCCATTGATGCTATTGATAAAATAATCGAATATTCTACAATTCCGGGAACAAGCAGACATCATTGGGGTACGGACATCGACCTAGTAGATGGTTCTAAAAATGTAAGCGGTGATGTTCTAGTCCCAACAAAATTTGAAGCAGGCGGGCCTTATGAAAGTTTCAAAAGGTGGATGGACGAACACTCTAAAAAATTCGATTTTCATTTGGTTTACACAAACGATGCAAAAAGAAAAGGGTTCAAATATGAGCCATGGCACTATAGCTATGCGCCCATTTCTGTACCGATGCTCACCCAATTTCGCAGAAAAAATATTCTTCAACTCTTAGAAAAAGAAGACTTTTTAGGGGCCGAACATTTTACCAATGGCTTTTTAAAAAATTATATTCGCGACAATATTTTGGATATCAATGAAGAACTTTTATAAGTCTTTTGTATCTTAACCAACGTACGAATATCATATTATGAGAAGAAGTAGTTGGAAAATTCGAATTGCCATAGGGCTGGTAATTGTTGCTTTCGCCTTTATTAAAAAATGCAACAATACCGAGGTAAATCCCTATACCGGCAGATCCCAACATATCACAATGGACGCGAACCAGGAGATTGCCATTGGCCTCCAAAGCGCTCCCCAGATGGCACAGCAACATGGCGGTCTCTATCCCGATGAACGTTTACAATCTTTTGTCAAAGCGGTCGGAAATAAACTAGTGCAGAATAGTATTGCAAGGGAGACTCCCTATAAATTCGATTTTCATCTTTTGGCAGATGATAAATCTATTAATGCTTTTGCCCTACCCGGCGGGCAGTGTTTCATTACGTATGCCTTGTTCTCTCAACTTAATGAAGAACAATTGGCCGGGGTAATGGGCCATGAAATTGGCCATGTGATCGGCAGACACTCGGCAGAACGTATCGCGGATAGTAATACCTGGAAAACCGCCACCATGGGAGCCACTGTAGGTGCCGGAGATTTAGGGAATATCCTTGGTGGAATAGGGCAAAACACCCTGCTTAAAAATGGGCGTGGCGATGAACTCGAAAGCGACGAACTCGGTGTCCTGTTTATGATTCAGTCAGGATACGATCCCAATGAGATGATTCAAGTGATGAAGATTTTAAAAGCAGCAGCGGGTCCAAACCGGACTCCTGAGTTCCAAAGTACCCATCCTGATCCTGAGAATCGCATTGAAAAAATTAAAGAGGCTATCGAAAAATACCGAGGACAATAACTAATTTTCTAGCGCTATTTTGTAAACAATGCATTGCCGCATGAATCTGGAAAGCCATTTGTTTCCTATAAGTATGTATGTCATTTACAATCTCGGTTAAAGTGTATTGTATTTTCGATAAACTACTGTTAATTAATTGAAAATCAGAGGCTTTTTATCTTTTTTTTTTATATATTTACGGCTCCCAATATCTTCATAAGCCTCAAATTTAACCCTTATAGCTTTAATTAATTATTAAAGAAAACTATAATGGGAACGCTAGTACACTTTAAGAATCTTTACATACGTGCCTTTGAGGATTGTAAACCCGAAATTGCAGTTGTATTACTGAAAGTTTATTCTGTTTTTGCCGCTTTTATGTTGTTTATGGCTGTTTATGCCTTAATGGATAGGGCGTTGAACGGATTCGAATTTTAAACGCTATTTATTCGCTCTTTTACGTGAACACTATTTGAAGAGAATAAGTAAATGACAAAACCCCGTAGGATTTTTCCTATGGGGTTTTTTGATTGATGAATAAACCTTAGCTATCAACTATTTTCTCGCAATATGTCTAACACTTCTTGAGCGTTGGAAAGCTTTGCATGCTTTTCAATAGACCAACCCTTGTCACATGTGCGACTAAGGTCTGCCCCATTTTTGATCAGAACCTTCAAAACTTCGGCCTTGTTGTATCGGGCTGCAAAAATCGCCGGGGTCATTCCCAAAGACTTTTTATTTACGTCCTCGCCAAGATCGATCATTCGTTTTACAGTAGTAACATCTCCTTCCATAATTGCTTTACAAAAGGAACTAATACCCTTAACTACAGCATCGCTTGTCTTCACAACAGCGTTGGTCTCACCTCCGGTAGAGGCAGATAAATCGGTTCCCATTGCCAATACGGCAACGGCTAAGGCAAAAAAAGTTTTTTTCATGATGAATGATTTAGATTGATGAATAAGATAAACTTATACAAATATAGACTCCGTCTATATGTTTTTGTTTCAAGAGCAAATGTTAATTCACTAAATTTTAACACATTAACGGCAAATAGACCCGCTATTTAACATCTTTTGTTTTTTCAAAGACAAAAAGCACGCCCTAATAATTGAAAAACTTCTGAAAGAGGACTACTTTTGGGGCCATCTTAATGCACGCGAAATGAATAAGAAAGTACTATTGATGATTTTAGACGGTTGGGGCAAATCGCCCGATCCAAAAGTCTCGGCCATTGCAAACGCCCAAACGCCTTTTATCGACTCACTTTATACAAGGTATCCTAGTTCCAATCTGTTGACCGATGGGATGAATGTTGGGCTCCCCGAAGGACAAATGGGGAACAGCGAAGTTGGGCATATGAATCTTGGGGCCGGTCGCATTGTATATCAAGACCTTGCCAAAATCAATTTGGCCATACAGGAGAATACCCTACAAAACGAACCAGTACTGAATGAAGCATTCGCCCATGCAAAAAAATATGGAAAACCTGTTCACTTTTTGGGACTTGTAAGCGATG
Source organism: uncultured Flavobacteriaceae bacterium (assembly GCA_938010765.1). Classification (GTDB taxonomy): domain Bacteria; phylum Bacteroidota; class Bacteroidia; order Flavobacteriales; family Flavobacteriaceae; genus Pelagihabitans. The sequence goes on from CALLVX010000072.1 coordinate 82,951, forward strand.
GGGGCGTACATAGTCATATAAATCATATCAAAGGACTTATCCAAGCTGGTTCAGACTTCGGCTTAGACCAGATGTTGGTTCATGCCTTTACAGATGGCAGAGATGTAGATCCTAAAAGCGGAAAAGGATTTTTGGAAGACCTAACAAACTTCTGCTCCGATAAAAATGCCGCCCTTGCGTCGGTAATTGGGCGTTACTATGCAATGGATCGCGACAAGCGATGGGAGCGAGTAAAAATGGCGTACGACCTTCTGGTAAGTGGTGTCGGGGAAAACAGTTCGGATATTTCGAATGCAATGCAGCAAAGTTACGATTCACAGGTTACAGATGAATTCGTACAACCTTTGGTGATGATCAATTCCGATGGCTCTCCCGAGCCTAGGATACAAGAAGGGGACGTAGTTATCTTTTTTAATTTCAGGACCGATCGGGGAAGAGAACTCACACAAATGCTAAGTCAGGCCGATTTTGCCGAACAAGAAACCAAAAAACTGGCGCTTCATTACGTGACCCTTACCAACTATGATGATTCGTTCACAGGTGTTCAAGTCGTCTATGACAAAGACAATATTGAGCAAACATTGGGCGAGGTTATTGCAAATGCGGGGAAAAAACAAATACGTATTGCGGAAACCGAGAAATATCCACATGTTACGTTTTTCTTTAATGGTGGCAGGGAACTCCCCTTTGAAGAAGAAGAGCGTATTCTTTGCCCTTCTCCCAAAGTAGCGACCTATGATCTTCAACCAGAAATGAGTGCTTATGAAATACGGGATTCAATTATTCCCGAATTGGAAAAAGGGGAAGTTGATTTTGTATGTCTAAACTTTGCCAACCCAGATATGGTTGGGCATACAGGAGATATGAATGCCGCAATAAAGGCTTGCGAAGTAGTTGACGGCTGTGCAGAAGCGGTCATTTCGAAAGGATTGGCAAATGGATATAGCACTATTGTAATTGCCGATCATGGGAATTGCGATACCATGATCAATCCCGACGGGAGTCCCAATACAGCACACACGACGAATCCTGTGCCACTTATCCTAGTAGATGAAGAACTAAAAGAAATCAAGGATGGGGTCTTGGGTGATATTGCACCAACGATTTTAAAAATGATGGGAATCACACAACCCGATTTGATGACACGCCATGCACTTGTATAGCGAACTTATACAATTGTTTTACCTTTGCCGCTTATGATCATAGCCAAAACAGCCGAAGAGATCGAGTTGATGCGCGAAAGCGCCCTTATCGTCTCCAAAACCCTTGGAATGCTTGCCAGTGAAGTAAAGCCAGGGATTACCACCCTTAAACTAGATGCCCTCGCCGAGACCTTTATTCGCGACCATGGCGCAATACCTGGTTTTTTGGGCCTCTATGATTTTCCAAATTCCCTTTGCATGAGCCCAAATGCACAAGTAGTACACGGCATCCCCAACGATACACCTCTGGTCGAAGGCGATATAATTTCGATTGATTGTGGTGCCCTTAAAAATGACTTTTACGGTGATCACGCCTATACGTTCCCGATCGGTGAAGTAAGTGCGGAAGTGCAAAAATTGTTAGAGGTTACCAAAGAATCGTTGTATGTAGGCATTCGGCAATTCAAAGCGGGAAATAGGACGGGCGACGTTGGTTATGCAATTCAAAAATTCACAGAGGACCATGGTTATGGTGTTGTTAGGGAATTGGTTGGTCATGGTTTGGGACGTAAGATGCACGAAGATCCCGAAATGCCCAACTATGGGAAACGCGGTCGCGGTAAAAAGTTTATTGAGGGTATGGTCGTTGCTATTGAACCAATGACCAATATGGGCACCCGCCGAATTAAGCAATTAAAAGATGGTTGGACCATCTTGACCGCCGATGGAAAACCGAGCGCTCATTTTGAACATAACGTAGCCCTTATGAATGGCAAACCAGAACTACTATCTACCTTCAAATACGTGTATGATTCTTTGGGAATTAAAAGCGATGAGGAAGTTGAGTTTAGAAGCGCTGACTAATGCATACAAATACGTGTAATTCGTGTCCAAAATTTTCAAATTCGTATTAAACCTCATCCCTAGACCATTGCTAATTCGCATGAGCTATTGGGTGCGTCCTATTTTCGCACTGTACTATAAGGGCACTACCTATACGGATCCAATCGATGAAAAAAGCTTTCGTAAATTTTTACCTTATGGCTATGAAAGCCCACGAGAGAATGTACTTTCCCCTTCAACCCTATCGTTAGAGCGCCATCGGTTGTTATGGCTTTATCTTCAAAACGAGACCAATTTTTTCACTGCTTCGCTCAAAGTACTTCACTTTGCCCCCGAACAAGCGTATTACAAACGGTTTCGTGGACTTAATAATTTGGAATATACTACTACAGATCTGCTATCGCCTTTGGCAGATGTAAAAGCCGATATCTGCAATCTTCCATTTGAAGAAAATAGTTTTGATGTAATTCTCTGCAATCATGTATTAGAGCATATCCCCGACGATACCAGGGCCATGCAAGAATTGTATCGGGTCTTACGGCCTGGCGGATGGGGAATCTTTCAAATTCCACAAGATTTGAAACGTGAAAATACGTACGAGGATGACAGTATTACGGATAAAAAAGAACGGGCCAAAATTTTTGGACAGTACGATCATGTACGAATCTATGGTAGGGACTATTTTGACAAACTCCGGTCGATTGGATTTACGGTAGAAGAAATTGATTATACTTCTTCGTTAACCACAGTAGAGGTAGACCGTTATCGATTAGCGGTCGGGGAGATTATTCCGTTTGTAAAAAAGTAATCACTTCTCCACCACCAGTTCCCGAAATCCTTTGGTCATAAACTCCTTTGCCACGCCATCTTCCAAGTAGATGATATAAGCATCTATTTTTCGTTGCCGGGTCAGAAAAGTTAAGGTATCGTCCAAATCCATTACCATAAAAGCCGTGGCATAGGCATCTGCAGTGGCACAATCATTTGCCAGTACCGTTGCCGCTAAAGTATTTGCGTTTTTAGTATATCCGGTCTTAGGATCTACCGTATGTACATACTTCCTTCCCGTCGTGGGGTCAACCCTAAACTTTCGATAGTTCCCGGAAGAAGCCAAGGCTCTATCCTTTAAATATAGCATTTGTTTCAAGCTACGCCCATCTTCCGCCTGGGGATCATCTACTCCTACTAACCAAGGCTTTTGTTTTATACGATTCTCACCTTTCGCTACTAGCTCTCCCCCTACTTCCAATAAGTAATCCTCAATATCATTTGCATCCAACATACGCGCCAAACAATCTATTGCGTACCCCTTTGCTATCGCATTAAAATCAAAATAAATATTTGCATGTTCTTTTTTCACCTGCCTATTGGCAGTTAGTGACACTTTATCAAAACCCACAAAGCGCAACAGACTGTCTACACGGGCACTGTCCATCGCAATCTGTTTTTCTGGACCAAAGCCCCACGCATTTACCAAAACCCCCACCGTAGGGTCAAAATACCCCTTGGTCGTGCCATGTATTTTTTTGGAAAGTTCAAATACTTCCTTAAACATCGCATCAACTACCAAAGTAGTATCTCCTCTATTTATTCTTGAGATATCAGAACCGGGAATATAGGTAGACAGCGATTGGTTGACACCCGCAAAAACAGAATCGATCTGTGGTTGAAAATCGAGTTTTGTATCTGCTAAATAAATAAGGTTGTAAGAGGTACCCAAAGCACCTCCCGAGTTTGTGTTCTGAATATATTGGGGCTGGCCCGAATTGCAAGCAGCAAGCACTAAAGCACCAAACAATAAAATCATTTTTTTCATAAGAATCTCTTAGTCTTACATCAAACCAATTTTACACATTATAGAAACTACCACAGCCTATATTTCTATTAGCCCATCATAATCTACAATGTACTCTTCATCTAAATACACCGGCAAATTGTAATCTTTTGCATTTACAAGACCTACGGCAGCATAGAAGGTAGCCGCCTCGAACTTCAGGGCATGCTCTTTCATTTTATTTAGATCGCTTCGATAAAACTCTATATCCTTGGGATCTCCTGGATACGAAATACTTTTCACCACCACGAAATGAAGTTTTTTATCCTTCAAACAGACAAACTGCGGGTTTTTTCGAAGTTCGCTATTTACTGCCATAAACTCGAAGCCTTGTTCTTCCAACTGCTTGCCGACAATATTCATTGCCAAGTTATGTAGCTCCTGCTCTGTTAGTGGATTCATTTTACCCTAAAAAAAACCGATATGATTAAATATCGGTTTATAGTTGGTACTGTATTACAAAACTTTTTGTAGCATTTAAAGGCTAGCCACCGAAATCATCGAAACGGATATGTTCATCAGGAATACCGAAGTCTTCGCCCATCTTCTGAACTGCCTTGTTCATCAATGGAGGGCCACAGAAATAGAGTTCAATGTCTTCAGGAGACTCATGCTTACTCAAATAATTATCGATTACACAATTGTGAATAAACCCAACAAAGCCATCACCTTCGGCATCAATATCCTCTTTTACCTTCCAATTATCTTCTTCCATTGGTTCTGAAAGCGCCAAGTAAAATTTGAAATTCGGGAAATCTTTCTCTAACTGATAAAAATGGTCTAGATAAAACAATTCTCTTTTAGAGCGCCCTCCGTACCAATAGCTTACTTTTCTATTGGTTTTTAATGTTTTGAATAAATGATACAAATGCGAACGCATCGGTGCCATTCCCGCTCCACCACCTACATACAGCATTTCAGATTCGGACTCGTTGATAAAAAATTCACCGTATGGTCCTGAAATGGTTACGTCATCACCTTCTTTCAAAGAGAAAATATAGGAAGAGGCTATTCCTGGATTCACATCCATCCATCCGTTCTTGGAACGGTCCCATGGGGGTGTTGCAATACGAACGTTCAACATAATTTCTCTACCCTCTGCCGGGAAAGAAGCCATAGAGTATGCTCTTTCTACCGTTTCTGGGTTCTTCATGACCAAAGGCCAAAGATTAAACTTATCCCATTCTGCCTGAAACTTATCTGGTGTCTCATGCTCTTCAGGATGTGCCGTTATATCAATATCGGAATACTTGATTTCACATTGGGGTATTTCAATCTGAATATATCCTCCCGCTTTGTATCCCATATCTTGTGGAATTTCAACAACGAATTCTTTAATAAAGGAAGCTACGTTATAGTTCCGAACCACCTTCGCCGGCCATTTTTTGATACCAAACACTTCTTCGGGAATGGTAATCTCCATGTCTTGTTTTACCTTCACTTGGCAAGCCAAACGAGCTCCGTGGTTCAATTCTTTTTTAGAAAAGTGTGGAGTTTCTGTAGGCAATGCCTCGCCACCACCGGAAAGCACATGGCACTCGCATTGAATACAGGTACCCCCGCCGCCACATGCAGATGGAAGAAACACTTTCTGGTTCCCCAAAGTAGTTAACAAGGAGCTTCCTGAGGCAACTTCTACCTTTTTTTCGCCGTTAATGGTAATGGTCACAGGACCTGAAGGGGACAATTTTTGTTTGGTGAACAATAACAGGGCAACCAACGCCATCAATAGTATCATAAAAGACACTACGGTAATCATTACAGTTCCACCGGTACTTGCAGCTAAAAACATATTATTCTTGTATTGCGTCGTTAAAAGAAATCTCCTTTTCGTCGATTTCGTCTTCTTCTATTTTCTTTTCAATATCGACCTTCTCAACAGTGGTTTCCTCCACTGCCGGAGCGGCATCATCCCCACCTCCGGTAAGCATGCCTCCAAAGCTTTGAAAACCAATGCCCATTAAACCGGTAATGATAAAAGTGATTCCTAACCCCCGAAGCGGAGCGGGAACGTTTGAATATCTAATCTTCTCTCGTATGGCCGCAATTGCCAAGATCGCCAAGAACCATCCGATTCCCGAACTTACTCCGTAGTTAAGCGCAAGCGAAAAAGATTCGATCTCTCTTGCCTGCATAAACAAGGATCCTCCCAAAATAGCACAGTTAACCGCAATCAGCGGTAAGAATATGCCAAGAGAATTATATAAGGAAGGAGAAAACTTTTCGACAATAATCTCTACCAATTGCACCATTGTAGCGATGGTCGCAATAAAGAGGATGAAAGATAGAAAACCAAGATTGTAATCTGCATACTCAGGACCTAACCAGGTTCCCAAAGCACCATCTTGCAATAAGTATTTATCTAACAACCAGTTCAGGGGAACGGTCACCGCCAATACAAAGATAACGGCTGCACCAAGCCCAACGGCCGTGGCTACTTTCTTAGATACCGCCAAGTAAGAGCACATTCCCAAAAACACGGCAAACACCATGTTATCGATAAAGATGGACTTAAAAAATAATTCTATATGTTCTAACATATTATAATACTTAAATACTCAATTAGTTTTCCTCTACCAAGGCCGGGTTTCTTGAACGCTGCACCCATATAATAATACCAACTACAATAAGCGCCGCTGGCGGAATAATCATAAACCCATTGTTTTCATAGCCGGTGGCATACAATCCTGTTTTTGCAATTGGATCTCCCAAGACCGGAACACCAAACAAAGTACCTGAACCTAAAAGTTCTCTAAAGAAACCAACGAGGATTAAAATAACACCATATCCCAAGGCATTTCCGATACCATCTAGAAACGACTTCCATGGCCCGTTAGCAAGGGCAAATGCCTCAAACCTACCCATAATGATACAGTTGGTAATAATCAGCCCTACAAAGGCACCCAAGGTTTTACTTAATTCATAGGCAAAGGCCTTCAATACCTGATCAACAATGATTACCAAGGTAGCCACTACGATCAACTGAACGATGATTCGAATTTTAGACGGAATAATATTTCGCATCAACGAAATAACCACATTTCCTACACCCAATACGAATATCACCGAAATCGCCATTACTACCGATGCCTCTAGTTCTGCGGTAATCGCCAATGCGGAACAAATACCCAAAACCTGGATGGTAATTGGGTTATTGTCGGCAAGTGGGTCGAGTATAAGACCTGCGTCTTTTTTTGTAAGTAATCCCATTATTTAACTCTTATTGTTTCTAAATAGTCTTTGTACAGATTCACACTTTCCTTGATCATTGCAGCAACCCCGTTACCTGTGATTGTAGCTCCTGCAAGCGCATCTACCTCATTGTCATCCTTGGTGTTATTCAAAGGGTCATTGTTACCCTTTGCTACTGCAATACCAGCATAGTCCGTTCCTTTTAAAATGGTCTCACCTTCAAAATCATCCATAAAATACCGCATCTTTATATTGGCGCCCAAACCTGGGGTTTCTCCTTTATGGTCAAAGTACACCCCTTGAACGGTCATGGTATCGTCTAGGGAGATGAAACCCGAAATGGCATCCCAGAGGCCTTTACCGTACATGGGTAACACATAGAATTTTTTTGTGTCTTTTTCTCCTATGAACAAGGGTAATTTATAGGGCAATCCTTTTTTCTTGGCGGCCAATTGCTTTTTCAAATCGATGAGATACGCATTGTCGTCTTTCGTGATTTGCCCCTTATCATCAATAATCAACTGTTCTTTGATAAAGCTTGTGAATTCCCCTTCGACCTTGTCGGTAGGGATGCGATTCACGCTACCGGCATCCTCCTCAGTATTCTCGTTGACGCCCATGGCGTACAAAATATTCTGTTGCTTCTCAAAACGTTCGTTTTCCTTGATCCGCGTACTTAAGCCGGAAGCGAAGGAAGCCAAAATGGAGCCTACAACGATTACCATTATCGCTGCAAAAATGACCGTATATGAATTTTTATCTGTATTAAGTGCCATAATTAAACGGTTTCTGCTTTAAGTTCTTCTGCTTTACTATCGGAATCCTTCGGAAGGATAACCGCATTTTTTAACCTTTTCATTCTACGGTTTATGTTGCCGCGAACTACATAATGATCGATCGTTGGCGCAAATACGTTCATGAGTAAGATGGCCAAGAATACGCCCTCTGGATATGCCGGGTTGAAAACACGGATCATTACCGATATAAAACCGATCAAGAAACCATAGATCCACTTTCCCCTATTGGTTTGAGAACCAGTTACTGGATCTGTTGCCATATAGACGATACCAAATGCCAGGCCACCCACAATGAGGTGTTTCCAAAAATCGAAGTTCATTAAGCCGTAAAACTTACTGGTTTCACCGACCCAACCTAAATCTACCACCTGATTAAAAATCAAGCCCATCACCAAGGAACCGATTACGGCGCTGACCATAATACGCCAACTGGCAATCTTACTAAAGATGAGGAACAACCCTCCTAAAAGACATAAAAAGGCAGAAGTCTCTCCTACCGAACCGGGAATGAACCCAAAAAACATGTCGGAGACCGAGTATTGAAATTCTTTGTTCTGCGATAGGAAACCTAAAACGGTCTCACCCGAAATAGCGTCGGGACCCCCTGCCAAATCAACGGCACCATGTACCCAAACCTTATCACCACTCATCCAAGTAGGATAGGCGAAAAATAAGAAGGCACGAATCGTAAGGGCCGGGTTCAAAATGTTCATTCCTGTTCCCCCAAAAACTTCTTTTCCGATTACCACACCAAAGACAACAGCTACGGCCAACATCCATAAAGGGGTATCTATTGGAACGATCAATGGCACCAACATACCGGTCACCAAATATCCTTCTTCTACCTCATGTCCTTTAATGACAGCGAATATAAATTCGACCACCAAACCAATTCCGTATGATATGACCACCAAGGGCAATACTTTTACGATACCGATCCAAAAATTATCCCAAGTCAAAAAATGTTCCATTACAGAGAAATTCTCTGGAAAATCATTGATTGCCGAAAAGTGCTGATACCCCGCATTGAACATCGAGAACAACAAAATCGGAACCAAGGCCATGATAACCGTGTTCATGGTTCTTTTTAGGTCATCTGCCCCTTTAACATGGGTACCGCCTGCGTGGGTAATATCATTAGGACTGTATAAAAAAGTGTGGAATGCGTTGAAGGCGGGGGCCATTTTCTTCCCCTGATACTTCATCTTCAACTCATGCATTTTTGATTTTAGACTCATTTCTTATCCTATTTCTTGGTGTAACAAATCCAACCCTTCTCGAATAATCTGTTGATGTGGTTGTTTAGATATGCAAATAAATTCGGTCAATGAAAAATCTTCGGGGGCCACTTCATAAAGGCCTAACTGCTCCATTTCGTCCAAATCTTTTACCATACATGCCTTCAGCAATTGCATCGGAAAAATATCCATCGGAAAAACGGCCTCGTATTGCCCGGTAACCACAAATGCCCTATGTTCCCCATTCGTATTCGTGGTAAGATCGTATTTCTTTTTCGGTTGCAACCAAGAGAACGTGAGCGCCCTTGTGCTCGATACTTTGTTGAAAATCGGCTTGTTCCACCCAAAAAGTTCGTAATCATCTCCTTCGGGGATGGCGGTCACAGTATTGTTATAAAAACCTAGATACCCGTCTTGACTGCTCTTAGAACCGGTCAATACATCTCCATTAATGACTCTAAAGTTTTCTCCGTTCACGCCGCTTGCATATAAAAAGGTGGCGATTTCGGTACCCATTTTGGTTTTGTAATACTTCGGTGCCTTTACCGATGAACCAACTAAGGCAACAACACGCTCTGCATTGAACTTACCGGTTAACAGCAACTCCCCAATAATGACCAAATCTTGCGGAGAAACCGTCCAAACGGCTTCTCCTTTGTTGATGGGGTCTATCTTATTTATTTGGGTACCCACTAAACCTGCAGGGTGAGGGCCCGATACCTTGTGTAATTCAATACCTGATAAAGCGGCTAAAGGAGAATTAGATCCTTTACCGATTGATACATGAACTTTACCTGGGGTCAACTTTCCCAAGGCAGTCAAAGCCGCCTGTAATTCCCGTTCCTTTCCTTGAAGGGCAAAATCAGGGTCGGCCGCCAATGGGGCCGTTACATAAGCCGAAACAAAAATCGCCTTTGGCGTCGCATCAGGATTGGCCACTATATCGTAGGGCCTTTGTTTTATGAAAGGCCAACACCCACCTTTAAGCAAAAATGCCTTGATTTCTGCTGCAGATGCCGCACCAAAATCAAGACTTCCCCGATTCACATGTTCTTGTTCTTTATCGGCCAAAATCTTAAGCGTAAGGATACGTCTTCTCGCCCCTCTTTCGATTTCGATCAATTCCCCACTTACCGGAGAAACAAAATGCATGTCTTCGTAATTTTTATTGTAGAAAAGTGCTTCGCCAGCTTTGACCTCTGCACCTTCCTTGAGTAACATTTTAGGGGTAATTCCGTGAAAATCGTTGAGATTTAGAGCGTAAACATTGCTTAAAACCGCCTTTGAGATAGTATGTTCCGCGGCACCTACAAGGTTAATGTTCAAACCTTTCTTAATTCGAATGTCTTTAGACATAAATGGTGGACCTTTAGGTTATCAAAAGTTGCGCAAATTTACTACTTAAACGTATGTTTTCATAATTATTGTATAGAAATTTGGGCAATACATCGATCTAAATTTTTTAGGTACGCTTTTTGTTTACCTTTGCCCAAAAATTTGCCTTTAAATGCGCTTTATTCTTAAACAGATTGTCTTTTTACTGTTTGTGCAATCGCTCTTTGGCCAAGTACAAGAAGAAGTTGATGCTCCTTGGCATATCAAATCGATTATTCTGAATGGCCCTACCGGGGATCAATTTCCTGTGGTACAGATCGGTGAACCTATTTATCTTGAGTTCGATGACACTTCGGCCAGTGAACAAGACTATTACTATAAAATAGTGCACTGCGATTACGATTGGACCCCCTCCGACCTTTTAAAATCACAATACCTTACCGGAGTCGATAATCAACGTATTATTGATTACGGAAATAGTTATACAACTTTGCAACCATTTTCCAATTACCGCTTAACGATACCCAATGACAATGTAAAATTAAAGGTAAGCGGCAACTACGTGCTTGAAATCTACAACAACAGTTATGAGCTTCAATTTTCGAGACGTTTCGTTGTCTATAAAGACCTTGTAAAGGTCGGCGGGGTCGTAAAACGGTCTAGAGATTTCAACTATCTCAATGAAAAGCAGGTCGTTCAATTCAATATCAATCCTGGTAATTTTCAACTTGTCAACCCCAAAAAAGAGGTGAAAGTAGCCATCATTCAAAACTACTATTGGCCTTCGGCCGTCTACAATGTGCCCCCCCAGTTTACCTTGGGAAAAGAGCTCGTGTACAAATATGATAAGGAAACCAGCTTTTTTGCAGGAAACGAATTTTTAAATTTCGACACCAAAGACTTAAGGGCCCCTAGTTCGGTCATATCAAGAATTGAAGTTACAGACGTATACAACCATCATCTTTTTAGCGATATTTTTAGAGTGAATGTACCCTACACGTATTATCCCGATATAAACGGAGATTTTGTGGTACGCACACTTCAGGGAGAAGACGATGCAAGGGAAGCAGAATATACCAGAATTCATTTCAGCCTTCCGTATGACCAGTTATTAAATCTAGACGACGTTTACGTATTCGGGAAATTTAACAACTACGCCCTTACCGAAGAAAACAAACTTACCTACAATGAAGACAACGGCATGATGGAAGGGGATATGCTTCTAAAACAAGGTTTTTATAACTACAAATACGTTTTAAAGACCGAAGATGGTGTTACCGACCTTAACGCTATTTCAGGAAATTTTCACTTCACTGAAAACACCTATCTCATATTAGTATACTACAGAAATTTTGGAGATTTGTACGATAGTATCATAGGTGTGGGATCTGCAAATTCCCGAAATATCAGCAATTAGTTTATATTTATCCCTTGCCTTAATAGTGTGCAATTTGCTCAATAATGTTCGTTGACGAATTGTATTGTATTGACCGGAATGCCAGTTATCTAAAATGGGGACATCCAATGACCAACAAACCCACTGTTACCACAAAAGGAAGGTACCAACTTCAATACCGCGGAAATCGATGCCTCAATTGCGAACATCCGCTAGATATGAGCGACCGGTATTGCCCGAATTGCTCCCAAGCAAATAGCACAAAAAAACTTTCGCTTAAGGACTTTTTCGATGAATTCTTTTCATCCTTGATATCCTACGACTCTAAATTATTGAAAACCCTCTCGGCACTTTTACTAAGGCCAGGAAGGATTACGCGAGATTATATAGAAGGCAAGAGGGCTTCCTATACCAATCCGTTTCGATTTTTATTAAGCCTGGCAATCGTTTACTTTTTGATGTTGAATTTTTCGGGTAACCTAACCGATCTAGATCGTTTTGGTGAGTCGGCCAACAAACCGATAGAGATGACAGGCCCTTTCAGTTTTATGATCGACTCGCCCAAAGTAGACGAAATAAGAGAGGGACTAGAACAAAACCAACCTGAAAACGGAGACTCTATAAAGCTCAACAGTTGGAACACCAAATCGATTACCGAAAACCACGATTCAATAATATTGAAAGACCCCAAGGCTCATTTTCAAAAATTGGATGAAAAAGGATTTTTCGAACGGCTTGGACATAAATCAGAATTTTTCAACACCTTGCTTCGCAAAGACAGTGTCTATAACTTCAAGGATGTTCAGGAAAAATATCAAATAGAAGCTTCCTTTGAAAACAAAAAAGCGTTCAATGCCTCCCGTAGTGCCCTCAAGGTTTCTAGAAGGCCAGGTACCTTCATCAGCTCGATGATTTCAAAACTACCATTTTTGATATTTTTCTTCCTACCCTTCTTCGCCCTGTTCATTTGGTTGATGTACATCAGAAAAAAATACACTTACACCGATCATTTAATCTTTAGCTTTCACAATCAATCTTTGTTATTTATCTTGCTGATTATTAGCTTTTTGCTAGACACTGCTTTCGACTGGTCAACGAATGGAATCTTTCTTTTGATATTTTCCATTTATCTGTACAAAGCAATGCGGAATTTTTATCGACAAGGCAGATTTAAAACTATTGTTAAATATCTGTTCTTTAACACTATATTTATTATTTTAGCAACATTGTCGATAGTTGTTTTTCTTACGGGAAGCTTGATCACATTTTAGAAGATTTTTATTATGATCACACAAGTCACTAAAGGCATAAAAGTTTCGGTAAATACTAGTTTTGAAGGCACTTTCTTCAAGAACTATAAGATGCACTTTGCCTTTGGTTATACCATTACCATAGAAAATCAGAGTAAAGATTCTGTGCAACTTACTTCTCGGCATTGGGAAATTTTTGATTCTTTGAATGATCTTGAAATATTAGATGGCGAAGGTGTTATCGGAAAGAAACCGGTAATTAAACCTGGAGAATCGCACACTTATAATTCTGGATGTCTTTTGGCTTCTCCAATTGGTGCTATGAAAGGGCATTATAATATGGTAAATTTTAGCAGTACCGAAAAGTTCAGGGTCTATATTCCCACCTTTAAATTTAGCGCGCCTTTTGCGTTGAATTAGTCCCAAGTACCCTATTTCGTATTTTCAGTGATTCTTTACTTTTGATAAGTTACCGACACAACTACATTGAAAGAGGTCGATTTTTGAGTTTTTTTTTGCAAAAGAACGAGCCTATGGGCGGCCAGGAAAATCAATTTTAAGTAAAATACCTCGGGGCGAGCTCGCAAGGTATCCAAGGGAAGTTCAGCATTCGATTTCAACCCAGGTGCAGGAGCCTATAAACCTCGATTATCTAATTAATCGATCGTGTTATACATTCATTCTATCAAACCCTTTTTTATTTAATTTCATCGGCTTTTTTAGACGCTGGGATTGCTTTTAATTCTCGTTTACTACCGTTACCTTTGCACCTGACTAATTTCATAAAAATTATTACCATGGGCAAAGGTTTTTTTCAAGTACCGACTGCATTTAACGAACCAATAAAAGGGTATGCGCCCGGCTCACCGGAACGTGAGGCCGTATTGCAACAATACAAATCCTATTTTAACGGTAAAGTAGAAGTGCCACTATATATTGGTAAAGACGAGATCATGACCGGGAACACCAAACCTATGTCACCTCCTCACGACCACAAACATGAGGTTGGCACCTACCATTTAGCCGAAAAAGGGCATATTGTCCAGGCTATTGATAATTGCCTTGAATCAAGAAGCGCATGGGCGGCACTTCCTTGGGAGCAACGCGCCGCGATTTTCCTAAAAGCAGCGGAGCTTCTTGCGGGGCCTTACCGTGCCAAGATCAATGCGGCGACCATGATCGCCCAATCTAAGACCATTCACCAGGCAGAGATCGATGCCGCCTGCGAATTCATCGATTTTTTACGCTTTAATGTGGAATATATGTCCCAGATATACGAGGAGCAACCCGACTCCGCGGAAGGCATCTGGAATCGTGTAGAATACCGACCCTTAGAAGGCTTTGTGTACGCAATTACCCCGTTTAATTTTACCGCTATTGCCGGAAACCTACCTGCGAGTGCAGCAATGATGGGGAACGTAGTTGTATGGAAACCCAGTGATAGCCAAATATTTTCGGCAAAAGTAATCGTTGATGTCTTTAAGGAAGCTGGCCTTCCCGATGGGGTGATCAATGTAGTGTACGGCGATCCGGTAATGATTACCGATACTGTCTTGGAAAGCCCAGATTTTGCCGGGATTCACTTTACGGGTTCTACCCATGTATTCAAATCGCTTTGGAAACAAATCGGCACCAATATCGACCGTTACAAAACCTATCCTAGAATCGTAGGGGAAACAGGAGGAAAAGATTTTATCCTAGCGCATCCTTCGGCAAATCCGCAGCAAGTGGCTACCGCTATAGTGCGTGGGGCTTTTGAATTCCAAGGACAAAAATGTAGTGCCGCTTCTAGGGTATACTTACCAAAATCAACTTCAAAAGCAATTTTAGATTTTGTTGGAAAAGATTTAAAATCTATCAACAAACCGGGATCCCCCGAAGACATGTCGAATTTCGTAACCGCCGTTATTCATGAAGGTTCTTTTGACAAACTTGCAAGTTATATCGACCAAGCCAAGAAAGATGTGAATGCCGATGTTGTATTTGGAGGCAATTACGACAAGTCAAAAGGGTATTTTATTGAACCGACGGTTATCGTTACCACCGACCCGAAGTATACCACTATGGAAACAGAATTGTTCGGTCCAGTGGTTACCATATATATATTCAAGGACGAGGATTGGGGAGCAACCCTTAGCCTAGTTGATTCGACGTCGGAATACGCACTAACGGGAGCTGTGATTTCTACCGATCGCTATGCGATCGCCGAGGCTACGACGGCATTGCAAAATTGTGCTGGCAATTTTTATATAAATGACAAACCTACAGGTGCAGTTGTAGGCCAGCAACCTTTTGGGGGGGCACGTGCTTCGGGAACCAATGATAAGGCAGGTTCGGCACAAAACCTTTTACGCTGGGTGTCGCCTCGTTTGATCAAAGAAACATTTGTTACTCCTGTAGACTATCGTTATCCGTTCTTGGGAGAAGAATAATTTACTTTTAATACATTTACAACTCCACTATTTTGTAAATCAGAAGTTTAACACTAAATTCCAACAAGATGAAAATGAAGTTTTTAATGGCATGCTTGATAGGTTTATCCTTTATGGGTATGCAAGCACAAGATAATTTGGCCCAAGCGACCATTCAAGGAGTACTACAGATGAACCAAGGGCAGGTAGTGGCCCTTGCCGAAGCATTCTCGGAAAAACAGTATGATTGGCGACCCGCTGAAGGTGTCAACTCCGTCAGGGAAGCCTTACTGCATGTGGCGGGAGGCAATTACTATATGGCATCCAAAATGGGTTTCCCTCCACCAGAAGATGTTGATATGATGGGCCTTGCCAAGATTACCGGTAAAGAAAATGTAATCGCCGCTTTGAAACAATCAAACGAATTTGCCTTGGCCACCATTATGAAGGTAGAAACGGCCAAATTGACGGAAGAGGTCGACTTTGGTTTTGCCAAAATGAGTATGATGGGCGGCCTACTCGGTATGATGGAACACAATGGGGAGCACAAAGGGCAATTGATAGCCTATGCCCGATCAAACGGGGTGGTGCCGCCGTGGAGCAAGTAAATGACCGATTAAAAAAAAAACCTCGCTTTTTTGCAAAGCGAGGTTTTTTTTACCCAATTCATAAAAACAGCTTTCCGAAGCCACAAGTTCCTTTGCTTGGCAGTAAAGGTCAATTTCCCTGTATTTAAAGTACACGAAACAATGAATGCGCCCGTGCACGACTTAGAGATCAGGGCCACGATGTTTTTTACGCGGCGGCGATTGGCCTTGTTGCCGTTCGGGGCCCGTACCTCGGGCCGGTATTTGGGAAGCGTTGATCGCCCCACCGCCAAGGGCCGAAAGATCGCGTCCGGTGTCCGGTTCCCCGGTTCCCGAGGGTGGCGTACCTTGCATGGCACCGCCCTCCTTTTCTACCAACATTTCTTTGATCAGCTCCCCTACATCGGCATCCGTGGGCAGGCCCGTGTCCGGTTCCAAGGGCGCCCCCCCTGTGCTGCCCCTTCTTGCTTGGCAGGTTCCTGGGAAAACCCGGATGGCGATACCAGTCCCGCCTTCCCTCGGGCCTGGGCAAGCACCCCCTTGGCCTGGTAAAGAATTCGGAGTTTCTTTTCATTGTCTTCCAGGCGCTCGCCCCTTCCAGCCTTACTGATTACCGCCCGCTCCTGGTCAGTAATCTGCAACGACCCTTCCTCAAGACCGCTAAGCTTCTTTAAGGCCCCTTTTAACCTAATTTTCCAGTTATAACTGCTTAAATGCTTCTGCTCTTCCTCCGTCAATAGAATGTTATTTCTACTCTTGCTAGCTGCTCCTTTTTCCGCTTTCGTAAAGGTTGTATCGTATACGTAGTCGAAATTCCCGGGATCTCTCCACTGTTCTTGCGGCACCAATCCCGCTTTCTTTCGAGCCTGGGCAAGCGTACACTTGGCCCGGTAAAGAGATCGGAGTTTCTTTTTGCTCTCGTTCAGGGGTTCCCCCCTGTTATCTTTTCTCATTACCGCCTTCTCCGTGTCGGTAATCTGCAACGCCCCTTCCTCGAGACCGCTAAGCCTCTTTAAGGCCACTTTTAACTTAATTTTCCAGTAATAATTCTTTAGATTCTCTTGATCTCCCGCTGTCAATTGAACATTTTCATCACGCTTCTTAGCTGCTTCTTTTCGGATTTCGTAGGGGTTGCATCGTATACGTGGTCAAAATCCCCGGGATCTCCCCACTGTTCTTGCGGTACCGATCCCGCAGTCTCCTGCGGGTTCCCCGTTAAATTATCGTTTGCGGTTATCTCATCCATTTTTTCAATCTTTATCTACAGTTCCTACAATACCATAGTATATAAATTGAGGGTAAACCCCTAAGATTACCCATCAAAAAGGGTGTTCATCATGGTCTTAACACCGCTATAAAAAACTTTATATAGTTGCCCTTAAAGCTTTGTACCGTACTCACGAAGATAAAAATGACAGCAAAATTACGATGACCCAGCCTGCGTAAACAAAACTAGAGTTTAGCCGGCAAAACCAACTACCCTTTATACATTGAAAGCAACGGTATTTTTTCGGATGTTAGAAGCGAGCCCACGTTCTTTAAAAAGAAATGAAGCCAATAAAATCATCTGATACTCCGTAAACGAAACAGCAAAAGTCTTTAAAAAACTAAACTGACCCCGCAGTTATCCCTTCCAAATGTTATGGGTGTTTCCTTTTAAGTTTCTTTACAAAAGCCCTTGAAAGAATTGGGTAGACTATCTGTCCTTTTCTTAATTGAATTAGGATTCTGTGTTATTTGTTACCTATAAATTCTTCCTTTGAACACATTTTCTTAAATGTTTAAAAGTCTACATTCATTCCAAAACATCTTGTCCGAACACAATCTTAATGTAAATTTAACGTTAAATTATTGTAAATAATACGTAACTTATACATTCACACCCTTAAAATCGATTACAAATGAAGAAAAGTAACCTACATACTCCGAGAAAAAATAAGTTGGTTTCATTGTATAGAAAAACCGCAGACTCCTTAAAAAACTACGCCAAGAAATGCAGGTATTCCTATTTGAGAATGTGGAGTATTTAATTACTTTATTGTATGTCCGTTTAATGTCCACTTGCTGTAATGCTTGCTATTACTAACCTATCAAATATTCTTTCACCAAAATACCTTCTATTAAGCTTGTAGACGAACTCATTGAGGTATAGTTGCAGGTATTTCGCTTTTATCTTATGGTAAGT
>CALLVX010000073.1 GCA_938010765.1 uncultured Flavobacteriaceae bacterium
TACTTTGTCTACAACCCTTTCGGCTTGTTTGCGAACAAATCCAAGAACCTCTAAAGCAGATAACGCTTCATCTTTATTTGTATTGTTTGAATTAAGGGAAACTTCATCAATATCGTATATTTTTAAAATCTTGTCTTTCAGATCAAGAATCACCCTTTGGGCGGTCTTGGCACCTATACCCTTGACACCCTGTATTGTAGCCACATCACTGACAGCAATTGCGTCTCGTACCTGAAGTGGTGTTAAAGAAGATAACATCGTACGGGCAGTGCTTGATCCAATACCGGATACAGAAAGTAAAAGCCGAAAAATTTCCCGTTCAGATTTTTCGTAAAAACCGAACAGGGTATGGGAATCTTCCTTTACTTGTAAATGGGTATATAATTGAATGTTCTCAATATCGCCGACTTTAGAATAGGTATTGAGGGAAATGTTGACGAAATAACCAACGCCGGCACATTCGATCACCAGATGCGTTGGATTTTTCTCAACAAGTCTTCCTTTAAGATGATGGATCATGGTCTGAAGTATCTACTGTTTTGTGTTTGGTTTAAAATCTAGTTCGGGTACACGAACTATTCTTTACCCCCCTTTTTTGCACGTTTTCGTTTCTCACGCTCTTGGGCATCGATTACTGCGACCGCGCTCATATTTACCATCTCATCTACGCTGGCCCCTAGTTGTAAAATATGAACCGATTTACTGAGTCCCACCATAATGGGGCCGATTGAGTTGGCACCGTTCAATTCTTTCAAAAGTTTATAGGTGATATTGGCCGATTCTAAATTTGGAAAAATCAAGACATTCACTTTTTTTCCCGCTAATTTGGAAAATGGAAATTGGCTCTGATGGAGCTCCCGGTTTAAGGCAAAATCGATTTGAATTTCCCCGTCGACTACCAAATCAGGATTGTTCGTATGCAAAATACGCAGCGCTTCTCTTACTTTGGTTGCATGGGGATGTGTTGAAGACCCAAAGTTCGCATACGACAATAGGGCCATCACTGGATCAAAGCCGAAGGTAGACGCTACATTGGCGGTCATTTGGGCTATCTCGGCTATCTCTTCTGCATTCGGATCGATATTGATAGAGGTATCCGCTAAAAACAGGGGACCTCTTTCTGTAATCATAATATTTACCGTGGAGACCCGGCGCACATTTGCCGCCCTCCCGATGACTTCAAAGATTGGTTTTACTACTGTCGGGTATGCCCTCGAATAACCAGATATCATTCCGTCTGCATCCCCTTCACGAACCATCATAGCCCCGAAGTAGTTTCGTTGCCGCATTTTCAGTTTTGCACTGTACAAGGTGGTGCCGCTGCGATGTCGTTTTTCCCAAAATTTCGTAGCGTACCGCAGTCTTCGAACTTTTGAACTCTTGTCTCTCGGATCAACAATCGTGACATCGGCATCGAATTCCAATTCTTTTTTTAGTTCGGCAATAACCTCTTTTTTGCCTAAAAGAATAGGAATTGCAATTCCCTCATCATAAGCGATCTGCGCTGCCTTTAGTACATCTATTTGATCCGCCTCGGCGAACACGATCCGTTTTGCATTTAGGCGTGCCCGGCTGTGAAGCAGACGAACAACCTTATTATCATTGCCCGAACGTTGTAACAGTTCCTCACGATACCTGTCCCAATCTTCAATTGGGGCTTTGGCCACGCCACTATCCATTGCCGCTTTTGCCACTGCCGGAGGAATCTCGGCAATCAAACGTTGGTCAAAAGGCTTGGGAATTATGTACTCATTTCCGAACGTAAGTCGGGTTTCGCCGTAAGCTATGTTTACTTGCTCGGGAACCGACTGTCTTGTTAAATCGGCCAATGCCGTTACGGCGGCCATTTTCATTTCTTCATTGATCGTCGTAGCACGCACATCTAGGGCGCCTCGAAAAATAAAGGGGAACCCCAAAACATTGTTCACTTGGTTCGGGTGATCCGATCTGCCCGTAGCCATAATGATATCTTTACGGGTTTTAATGGCAATATCATACTTGATTTCTGGATCCGGATTGGCCATGGCAAATACAATAGGGTTCTTTGCCATGCTCAATAGCATATTAGGACTCACAATATCGGCTATTGAAAGACCAATAAATACATCGGCATCTTTCATTGCCTCTTCCAAGGTATCTATTTTACGATCGGTCGCAAATTCCATTTTGGAGGCAGCCAAATTCTCGGCATCCTTTCGAATCACACCTTTGCTATCGAGCATTACAATATTTTCAGCTTTTGCCCCAAAAGCTTTATAAAGCTTTGTACAGGATACAGCTGCGGCACCTGCGCCACTTACTACAATTCTTACTTTTTCTATTTTTTTCTTGGCAAGTTCAAGTGCGTTCAACAGGGCAGCGGCAGAGATAATGGCCGTACCGTGTTGGTCATCGTGCATTACCGGAATATCTAGCTCTGCCTTTAATCTACGTTCTATTTCAAACGCTTCCGGCGCTTTGATATCTTCTAAGTTGATGCCTCCAAAGGTGGGAGCAATCATTTTTACGGTTTCAACGAACTTATCGATGTCTTTCGTATCGACCTCAATATCCATGCTATCGATATCGGCAAAAATCTTGAAAAGCAGACTCTTCCCCTCCATCACCGGCTTGGACGCTTCGGGACCAATATCGCCCAAACCCAATACAGCCGTACCATTACTAATAACAGCAACAAGATTGCCTTTGGAGGTATACTTGTAGGCATTGTCCTTGTCTTTTGCAATTTCTAAACATGGTTCAGCAACACCCGGGGAATAGGCCAGTGCCAGATCCCGTTGGGTAGCATAGGGTTTGGTAGGGACTATTTTGATTTTACCCGGTTGCGGTTTGGCGTGGTATATCAAGGCTTCCCTTCGCAGCTTACTATTGCTCATATAGTGTGATTTTGGTTCACAAATTTAGGAGTATTCTTTGGAAAAACGAGGGTTTATAGTTCAAAGTTCAACTCATAGCTGCAGATTCAAACGCGCGAGGTTCTCAGGTGTTAAGCTTATTCCTTTAAAAAACTGTTTTTAAGTATAAAAAAGACAATCGGTTCAAGGATGGGTTACTCACCCTCGGTTTCCTTACCTACTTTCAGCCGCATTGCCAATATAGCCGAGATGACGAAAAACCCTCCCGCAAAAAGAATGGCATTAATTGCACTGCCACCTAAAAGATACTTGTAAATAGGCCCAAAGGTCAGCGTCTCTATTCCCATCGGAATTACAATCATCATATTCAGAATTCCCATATACACTCCTCGCCGATCTTGAGGAACCACTTTTGAAACCATGGTATAGGGAATCCCCATCATAGCGGCCCAACCCACACCAAATAATACCATGGGTGCCAAAACTAATAAGGGGTCGCTTATAAAAGGTATTGAGAAAAGTGCCAAAGCGGTACCAGCAAGGCTCAAAGCATATATTTTTTTTCCCCCGTATTTTAAGGTAAGCGGAACAAGTGCGAGCGCTACCAACATAGTAACTATATTATATATCAAACTCATCTGTGCAGACTGAGAAGCGGCTTCTGAGGTTGAATAACCTAAGGTCTGTTTAAACAAGGGCGTAATATATTGCCAATAGATAAACAATGCATACCATTGAAACAGGTATACAGCTCCAATTTTCCACATAAATGACGGCATCTCTTTAATGGCCTTGCCTATCTCTACAAAAGGCTTCGCAATGCGTTGATTTAGAGGTAGTCCTTTACCCCGATTTATTTCTGCCAGTTCTTCTTCAGATGGTGGGATTTCGGGGGTTTTAAAAACAGACCACAGAATAGTCGTAATTGATAAAATTCCCCCGATATAAAACGAATAATACAGCCACTGCGGAATTTCGCCGGCAACTTCAATCGATTCGTCACCTAATAAATATTGAAAAAGTACGATAGAACCATTGGCCAAAAGAATTCCAGCACCAACAAATAGGCTCTGCATTTGATAGCCTAAACTCAATTGTTTCTCAGGTAATTTATCTCCAACGAATGCACGATAAGGTTCCATCGCCATATTGTTACCCACATCTAGAATCCATAGCAAGCCAACGGCAAACCATAACACTGGACTCGTTGGAAAAGCGAATAAACACAAACTACCAATAATCGCCCCGATCAAAAAATACGGTTTGCGTCTTCCCCAGCGAGGAGACCATGTTTTGTCAGACATTGCACCTATTATAGGCTGCACAATCAAACCTGTGACCGGCCCAGCGATATTCAAGATAGGCAGCATATCTTCGGGAGCTCCCAAGTATAAAAATATCGGGTTAATGGCAGTTTGCTGCAAACCAAAACTATATTGAATGCCTAAGAAGCCGACATTCATATTAAAAATCTGCCAAAAGTTTAATTTAGGTTTGCTTATAATGTTCATAATTAAAACAAGTTTGGTGGTAAATTTGCCTAACAATATAGTGCTTTAATTGCTCAGGATACTAAAACTTAACAGTAAAAACCAAGGAACAAACATTTCAAACGTTGTAGTGGAAATACTGTTTTATCTAGCTTACTTTAAAAAATCGATATTTCGCTGAAGTCCGGAAAATTTGGTGCGTTTCACAGCCGATTTTTGGAATACTTTTCGAAAAACATCCTCGGTTATCTCTTCCCAATCTTTTTTAGTCATTGATAGCAGTTCGGGTTTCGGATTGAACAAAGGCTCACGATGCGGCTTTGAAAATTTGTTCCATGGACACACGTCCTGGCACACATCACAACCAAACATCCAATCGTCGAACTTCCCATGAAATTCGTTGGGAATCTCATTTTTCAACTCAATGGTAAAATAGGAAATACATTTGCTACCGTCGACCACATAGGGTTCTACGATTGCCTCGGTAGGGCAGGCATCGATACAAGCGGTACAGGTACCACAATGATCGGTAACCGGGGTATCGTACTCCAGCTCTACATCAACTATCAATTCGGCTATAAAGTAGAAAGAACCGACTTGCTGGGTTAACAGATTACTGTGCTTGCCGATCCACCCGAGGCCGCTTTTGGCCGCCCAAGCCTTATCCAATACCGGCGCGGAATCGACGAAGGCCCGCCCATTTACCTCCCCGATCTCTTCCGATATAAATTCTTGCAATTGCCTTAATTTCGTTTTAATGACATGGTGGTAGTCTTGCCCATAGGCATACTTCGAAATTTTGTAGGCATCTTCATCTTGGGTCGCTTCTGGATAATAGTTCAATAATAGGGAAATGACAGATTTTGCCCCATCGACCAGTAACCGGGGATCCAAGCGTTTGTCGAAATGGTTTTCCATATATCCCATTTCGCCATGCATGTTCTTATTGAGCCAGTTTTCTAATCTAGGCGCTTCTTCTTCTAAAAAATCGGCCTTGGAAATACCGCACGACAAAAAACCGAGGCGTTTGGCTTCGGTTTTTATGCATTCACTGTATTGCTTCTGTTTGTTTATAGCCTAATCATTTAGATTTACTAAGGTACGATTCTTAGGGTTCCTACATATAAAACGAACGTTGTTTCAAGAACTGTTTCTAAAAATGCCCTATGACTTCACTATTTCTATTAATGCTTTCAAGCTTTCATTAAACGCTTTTAGGTCAAAGTTTTGAGGATCGTCGTGCGCATGATGAATTTTATGATCTAATGTGGAATGAAATACGGGAACCAACCATTCTCTAGCTCTGGTAGAAGCGCATACATACAATAAGGCCAATTTATCGTATTGCGCAGCAGTAAAACCAGGCTCTGGCGCCAAAACATCATTGTCTGCCCATTTTCCTTCCATTGATCTTCTGGGCTGCACCAATTCGATGTGCACAAACAGTCCTCTGGAAATCGATTTTTTCAGTATTTGGGTTTCAAATTTCGTAGACCTCCACGGTGTTTCGAAGTTATTCTGAAAAAACACCTTGCCCGTGCGTCCTATGAATGCATGCGCTTTTTTCTTATGGTCTTTTTTTCGTTCCACCTTATTAAACTTCCAAGAATCCTCATTAATATTATCTGGAAATTCCTTTTTCTTATAATTCGGCGCACTTGTATCATGAATTACGAAGTACTTTGCCATTGTTCCGTTGGCGTTTTCACTTAAATAAGCAGAGACATCCCCACCAATAGCTACCACATCAATGTCTTCATCTATGAGATACATATTCATTGCAAACACGGAAGGTACTGTTATTGAGTCCTTTAATACCCCCTCAAGGAACTCCGGTATCTTAGCCTCTTTTTTAGAAATTATTCCCATAGGTTTCACATATCGAAGCAGGAACTTCGCTTGTTCTAGTTTTGTACCTTCGAATTTTTGGTCTTCTAAGGAGAACTTTTTAATCGATGTAGATTGGGCCAAGCAGAGCGTAGTACTAAGTAACGCGATAAGATGTATAGTAAATTTTGTAGTCTTCATATTTATTGCTTTTAATTTTTAAAGGATTTTTTGAGCATGTTATCTTCGAGCATAATAATTTTTTTATCAGAGGTAAAAGGCACGCAATCTCTCCACCCATTTTCGTATACGGCACGTCCTGAAACCACTATTCGGTATTTTTGGTGGTGCTTTACAAAAGGAATCTCGCGTTCGGAAGCAAAAGAATTGGTCGGGGACAATCGAAAAGGCCCATGAACCACCGTCTTGTTTGGGAAATTGAACTCTAATAGCACCTCAACATAATTTAGGGTACCCTCATGATCATTGCTTTCATTGTTCAATTTATTGGATATATTGACCGTTTCGGTCAAATTGGTTTCTTCAATCACGTTGAAACTTACCAAGGGGTTCTTATAATCTAATCTGGCAAGTAATTCTTTTGGTGCAATAAGGTTGATATTTTGCACTATTCTTTCTGGCAATCCGGGCACTTCCATTGCTATTTGAAAAGGAACCCCACCAACTTTAGGAAATACTTCTAAAATAGATTTCCCATCCTCGGTCAGGTCAATTTCCAAACGCAGCAATTGGTTATCGATCGGAATGATTTCACCTACCGAACGTCCGTTTATTTTTAAGGATTGCCTTGGGATTCTAAGTACTCTTTTTGATATACGTGCTTGCAGTTTTACATTTATTTTACCGAGTGCTTCTTTTGCTTGTTCAAATAACAGCGTATCGTGTCCCAATGCCACATCCAGACTTAGTTTCAACCTAGTATCTCCCATAGTTTGGTATCGTATGTTACCCAACGCCGCCATTTCTCCGGTAGTTGCATACATACTGGGAAGTACCTTTGCTGCAGAAGGTATAGGGTAATATTGAATGGGTACGATAGGACGTTTCGCAAGGTTTCCATTCGCTAAAATGGCAAACCCGCTTTTTTCCCTTATGGGTTCTATTTTAAAATTGGCATATTTCGTGTCGAACCACTCACTTAATCCATTAAATTTTTCCTGATACTTCGTATCATTAATTAAGGCGTCCACATCTATTTTGTTGCGTTGGTATACTCGAAATTCTGAAACCAGTTTATCTACTTCCCAAATATCTTCAGTGCTATTTACCTTACTTCTAAGCTGTTCCAAAACTTTCACATACAATCTGTTTAGAAGTAATTTTTCATTCATCCCAAAAGGGTCTTTGTAGGCATGAAGCACTTGGTTCCCTCCTTTATATACCATTGGAGGCGCTGGAGAAAGGGCTTCCTTTTGCAACTGCTTATAGGGACTTTTAAAATGAACATTCTTAGCCGCGAATACAAAATCGGCATGCCTAATTCCCAAAGAGCTTATGGAAATTGGACTTTCGTAAACAAGGTGATTTGCGATAACCTTCACATATCTTCTTTCATTTCTATCAAGACTCATAAAAGAAGCTGAAAATGGTGCGGCAGCGGGGACATGCAGGGTATCGATCACAACAATATGATCTTGAAGGGCAGCAAAGGTAAACAAGCCCAATGAAGCCTTTTTAACATAATACACGTTCATGCTGCCCTCCTTTCCTTCAAAGTCAACATTCTTGACCGCTTTGTTTTTTAGAAAAGTAAAATGCTCAGCTACTTTGTTCAGACGAAAGGGTTTTTCGGGCGCTTTGGCAATTCCCCCTCTTCTAACCGTATACTTGGGGTAGGCCAAACCCTTGCTATTGGTAATCTTATAAAGGTAATCGGCCTTTATCTTTCGTCTTTCTTTTATTTCATTGCTTTTTGACACTTCCCAATACCCCTTTTTTACATCGGTCGCTGGTACCCATACATATCCTTTTTTTAGTTTTTCCCAATGGCCTTCTTTTTGAGTGGTACCCAATACCCAAATTCGTTTGCGCGCGGTCATGATCTGGCGGTCGTTTTCAATAAAATTGAACGTTCGAAGCGTAGTCATGTTATTTTTTTGGTACAACTTCTTATTTGGATCCCAACGATAACCAAGGGCTTCATCTCCCGTTTGCGCGATCAAAAGATTTGAATACCCAAACAACAGGCTAATTCCAATAAATTTTAAGATGCATTTCATAGCGCACATTCGTTGTTGAAAACAATAACCCATTAGTTTTCTTTGGCTTTCCATTCAAAATCGAACAAGGTATTTTCCCCAAGGGTAATGGTTTCTTCTCGATTCTTTTTTTGGCCGTCGTTGGTCACATAAACTACTGTTCCACTGCCGGGACTTTCACCCTTGGGAAAGAGAATGTGTAATGGGCTTGGCGGAGTGGCAACACCGTTTATATAGGAAGGCTTCATATTTTTTTTGATTAATAGCGCACCATTTTTAATGGTCACCTTTGCCGTCGCCAAATCAGCGTTATTACCTGAAATTTTGGCAAATGACAACGCTTCCCCATCTACGATATAGGAATCGGTCACCATTTCTATTGCATCAACAAATTTTTCATCACCCGCCATTTTTATGGTCCTATCAATATTAAAAGAACCGTTCGGTAGGTTGGATACCACCTGAAGCTGAATATTAAATTCAGGTTCATCCAACTTTGCTTGGTCTTGTTCGCCAATTAGATTAAACTGAATGTGGGATACTTGTTTACCCATTGGTGTGAGCCAACCCTTATCGGCGGTCCATTGCCTAGCTTCACTACGCGTACTGCCATCACTGTTTTTATACTTTATTTGTAAGGTCATGGCCCGCAACCCATAATCCGGATTTATGATGGGAAGACCAAAAATGGTGCTTCTAAAGTCTTTATTGGCATCTACGTTGATCACATAGCCTTCAATAAGGAGTTGTTCTTCGGTCAAATTATAGCGTGCAAAGCTCAACCCACCGCCAAAGGTGCTTTTTCGCGAAACGATCTGCTGCTTGGCATAATCATAATTTATCTCCCCTGTTTGTCTTTTTTCAATATCCTTGACCGATCGTTGGTATCCCAGTTTCAGTGCTCTTTCGGACCCCGTTATCTTATCTATTAGCTTCTTTTTTAATTCTTTATCATCCGTACTTTCGAACATTGATTGCAACTTGGCAAGTTCTTCCGCCTGGGTCAGCATCTCTGTATTGAATACCTGTTCTTCGATCTTTTCTAACAAGCTTTGTAAATTTTCATCCCCGGCCGATGCTTCTTCCCCCTCACACCCAATTTGAGATACTTTAATATCCTGTATCTTTTCTAGACTTTCCCTTTTCTTTTCTTTCGTATCGGTGGCCGATGCCTGAATGAACCAAACATTGATACCTCCTTCCAATTTCGATTGTTTTTCAAAGTACTTGTACACATTGTCCCACTTTCCTTTTATGGTATATCCGCAGGGCGGGGTAAGTCCTTTGTAAACAATATTCGCTCTAAGCGTCAACCCAGACTGGCCTGTTGCCAACCCCTTGATCACGCTTGCCCCCAAGGAGGTTAGATTGTAGCTAAGAACCATATCTTGACTTGCGGTAGTTGCCCCATCAAAGGAGGTTTTTGCTTCCACCTCATCTAAAAAATCCCCGTTGGCATTCAGGAATTCAATTTTACTGCTCTCCAAAGGCATACCGGCCAATCTGATTTGCGCTTTGCCCAATTTTCGCTGATACTTTTTCCAATACGCATCTTTTGCGTTTTGAAGATTTCTAACTTTCTCTAAAAGTTTGTTTTTAACCTCATCGACCACTTCAGGTTCCATCGCCATTGTAAAGGTTGCGGAAAGTACGGCACCTTCCTTCACCTCTTTTGTAACCTTGTCTTTGTATTGGTACTTTAAAATGGTCATCTTTGGTTTTACCTTCCCATTCGTCACATCTTCGGCAACTCGAATACTGGCAGGCATATAGTACCATTGTTCGGGGGTTTGGGCATCCCTGATCAGCGTATATGTCTTTTGCTCTCCGTATTTAGTGGTTACCGCAATATCTTCCACCATATCTTCGGCTGCCAAGCTCGCTTGGGCAGCTACTTGAGCAACTCCTAGAAAAACATAGACCAGCAGGCATAGTGTTTTAGCCAAAATCGTATTTATGGGTTGTACATGGGGGTTCTTCTGTATTTCAATCTTATTCATTGTTTTCATTTTTCTGAATTTTAGTTTTGTGATTGGTACCAAAGGGCGAAGGGTTATCACGTATGATCATCGATTTAAAAAAGTTAATCGAAGATCCAGACATCATTTTTAAGTCCGGTACCATCCCCTCCGATGACATACAATTTGCCATTGGCCAAGGTGGTCGAATGCAAGGACCTAGAAATCGCATTGAACTCCTCTCCAATGACTGCTTTTGTCCATTTCACACCATCATCACTATACCAGATATCATTTCCCGAAGACCCTGCTATGATCCAAATTTTTCCAGCATAAGCAGTAGCGGTATGTTGTTGTCTTGGTGCAAAGGGAGGGTTTTCGGCAACGAGGTTCCAATCGGCACCATTTTCGCTTGCCCAAACATCATTTTTGTTGACACCGTCATTTCCACCAATAACCCAGAGTTTGTTATCGAACACTACTGAAGCATGTTCCTCCCGAGCCGTAAAAGGGGCTTTTTCAACGACATTTTCCCATACCACTCCATCTGAGGAAGACCAAACATCGTTCTTTCGTTGGTTGCCATCATACCCGCCGATTACCCATAATTTGCCGTCAAACACTTCGGTAGAATGCAAATGCCTTGCCGAAAACCCGGGATCATCAGTTTCCAACACCCAATCAATACCATTATTGGAGGACCATACTTTATTTTGAACATTGGTATTCCCGACCGCCCCAGCGATTACCCAAATACGATCGTTAAAAACCGTCGTCGTAAAACTGTTGAGATCACCAAAAGCGGCATTGCTCGTAACCGCTTCCCAAACAACACCGTCTAAACTGGACCATACCTCACTGGTAAAACCATTGACAGCTCTCCCGCCGATCAACCAAAGTACTTCCTTGTATTCAACGACCCGATGGGCCCTTCGCTTTGAAAATTCGGCGTTTTTTACCAACAAGAAATTGTTAATACCACGGGTCGTAAACCCGTTTGCATTGCTCTCGGTACTACCTCCTTTCTCGTCTTTTGCAATAACGTTCCATTCATAATCGGTACTTACAAATAAGGGATCCGCCAGTGTATACGAGGTTTCTTCAATATTTTCCACTACCGTTATGGCGCCTACACTTTTGGTATCTACTACCACATCGTATGTTACCTTATCACCATCCGGGTCAACGGCCGCTTCCCAGCTGAATATGGGTTGTAAATCTGCTTGATCATCATCGGTAATGGGTTTGAGCTTAAATGTAAAAGGAGCTTCGTTTTCCGGATCGGGAGGTGTTGGGTCTCCGGTAAAATCATCGGGAGCGCACCCGGCATATGCTATTAGCACTAGGAGCGTTGTAATCTTTCGCAATTTCATAATTCAAAAATTTAAAAAGTTGTTGTTCTATTTTTTAACGCACGGGGGAGAATTGCTTGGTTATTTGTCTATTTCATACAAGACACCCCAAAAATAGCGGCCGCTACCTTGTAGGATTCCTACAATAGTTCCAAAAAATGCAACAAAAGTCTCAAGGAATAAAAAAGCCCCATCCAAAGGGCTTTTTCGAAGATTATGTAGTACGGTTTGAGGGTAATTCCAAGAATTTAAACTCCTTTTTTTCCATAATCCGAGGGTGCAACGCCATATAGCTCCTTAAAGCACTTAGTGAAATAGGAGAGGCCATTAAAGCCGACTGAATAGGCAATCTGAGAAACGTTCTCCCCTCTTTGCAGGAGTAATTGGGCAGCTCTTTTCAACCGGAAATTTCGCAAGAGTTCTCCTGGGGGGTGATCGGTCAAGGCTTTTAATTTTCGATGCAGCTGTGTTTTGCTCATGCCAAGGGCCTCCTGCATTTGTGGGACCCCAAATTCAGATTCAATGTGTTTCGTTTCCAATAGCTCAAGCACCTCGGTCAAGAATTTTTCATCCAAAGAGGTCACCGTAATTTCCTTGGGGTTTACATCTGGTTTTTGCGCATACAGCTCCCGTAGTTTTTGGCGTTCGCTGATTAAGTTTTTCACTCGCACCTGGAGTTCTCGTGCATTAAAAGGCTTGGTCAAATAATCATCGGCACCTGTCTCAAGCCCTTCTAATTTGTTTTCAATACCCGCCTTTGCCGTTAGCATTACTATGGGAATATGGCTGGTATGAATACCCGACTTTAATTCCTTGCAGAGCGTAATGCCATCTATTAGGGGTATCATTAAATCGGTAATGATCAAATCGGGTATTTTACTGGATGTCATTTTAAGGCCTTCTTTCCCATTCGATGCTTCCAAAACCTCATAGTCTTGTTCTAATTGCTCACGAACAAAGTACCGCATGTCATTATTGTCTTCAATAATCAGGATTTGGTGTTCCTTTTTTTCATTCTGTCTTTTTGGCGCGGCTGTTTCCATATCTTCATCATGAGAAACAATTTCACAGGCACGGGAATCCTCTATCGTGTGTGACTTGATTTCTTGTATGGAAAGTACCACCTTAAAAACACTGCCTTTTTCAAATTCGCTTTCCACATAAATTTCGCCATCCATCAAGTCTACCAATTCCTTGGTCAATGCCAATCCAATACCGGATCCTGCCTTCTCTTTTGTATAACTATCGTCTACTTGGTAAAAGCGATCAAAAATATAAGGCAGTTTTTCTGGTTTGATGCCCTGACCCGTATCTGAAACCCTTAGATATAAATTTTGATTCCTATGGGATACGTCTATACTTATTCTACCCGTGTCAGGGGTAAACTTAAAAGCGTTGCTGAGCAGGTTATACGCGATTTTCTCGAGCTTGTCTCGATCAAAAGACGCCCAAAATGCCCTTGACGGAATGGTAATTTGATAATCGATATCGCGTTGCGCAGCGTGCGAACCAAAGGAGGAGGCCGCTGCTCGCAGGCATTTAAACACATCTCCTTCGGCCGCATTTAACTCCAGTTTACCACTATCTAGCCTCGAAAGATCTAATAATTGATTGACGAGCTTCAGTAATCTGTTGGTATTGCGTCGTATCATTTTAATATTTGTGGTACTCATGGTGTTCTTCCCAGTTTCCTCTAGCTTTTCGACAGGGCCTTTGATCAAGGTAAGAGGGGTGCGAAACTCGTGGGAGATATTGGCAAAAAGTCGGGTCTTCATCGTATCGAGCTCTTTGAGTTTTTCGGTTTGACTCTCGAGCTGTTCGTTTTTAGACTTAATTTCTTGGGTACGCAGACCAACCAGTTCTTCAAGTGCCACATTCTTTGCCCTAAGTTGCTTTGAACGCAATCGTGAGAACCATAGCAATATTAAAATTGCCCCAAAGAAATAGCATAGATAGGCCCACCACGTTCGGTACCATGGCGGTAGAATCGTAAAACGATAACTATCTTCTTTACTGATTTCCCCAAAGACATTTTTGGCGCGCACTTTAAAGGTATAATCACCTTCGGGAATATTGGTGTAATCTTTTTGCGTTTCTTTCGTGAAGGACGACCAAGAACTATCATACCCCTGAAGATTTACTTGATACTCGTTGTTTATCTCATCACCTAGACTTGGCAGGGCATATTTAAACCGGAATCGATTGTTTTGAAAAGGTAAATTTAAGTTGGGGAGCTTTGATCTATTGTTCCCGTAGCCATAATAAAGAACAGAATCATTGTTAAAAATAACTTTCCGAACCAGCGCGTTTTCCCTTAGCGAGGTTTTGCCCTTGAATCTTAAATCATACCTCGTAATTATGGGCTTTAACCAATAATACCATATAATACTGTCCTCAATAATTTTAATCGGACCAGTCCAATTCTTAAAAAAAGGCTCTTTCAACTCCTCCACTTCATATTTTTTTGGTCCTTTCCGACGTCCAACAAAATGTTTGGCCTCTTTTTTAGCGTTATAGATCCTAAACCATATGTCATTAGAATCATTTGTAACATCTAAATTGACCGATTTGTGAAAACCTAATCTATGATTTAGGACAGTATCTAATGAAAAGGTTTTATGGGTTGTATTGAAACTATATGCTTTCTTAGAATTCCAACCTACAAAATAAACAGCATCATCGATTACGAATAGATCTCCGATATCATCCGGAAAGCCTCTTTGCGCGTCCAATGTAATAATGTCGGTATATTTTAA
Source organism: uncultured Flavobacteriaceae bacterium (assembly GCA_938010765.1). Taxonomy (GTDB): domain Bacteria; phylum Bacteroidota; class Bacteroidia; order Flavobacteriales; family Flavobacteriaceae; genus Pelagihabitans. The sequence goes on from CALLVX010000073.1 coordinate 14,458, forward strand.
AACAGCATCTTTTTCGAGAAATGAGGTAGTAACATATTTAAGTGAATTTCGGTATGCGTTGACCAGAAGATTTCCATTCGAATCTTCTTGAACCGCATACGTTTCTCCAAAGATTCCTTCAATGGATTTTTCTTCTATCCAACTGCCCTTATCATAATAGATAGAGAACACTCCATTTATATAAGGTATATAAACCCTGTTTTTATCAATTTTGGAACGATGGAAAGCAGATGGCACTTTATCGCTTATTTTAATAAGATCGTTGTCATTTAGTTGATAAATTCCGTCTTCTAAGCCTATTAACAAAACTTCCTCAAAAGTTTCAAGATCCCAGACTTTTTCCTTGATACCCTTAAATCTTGTAAACGCACCATGATCAGTGTTCTCATGTGTTAAAAAATAAAGCCCGTCTCTAGCCCCAGCAAACAACTTGTCATCATATCTTATCAGATCTGTAATATTTTCGGTAACTCCGAGATCTTTTGAGAAATATGTTAAAGCCGAAGGATATTCAATACGCGCAATTCCATGATCTGTCGTTGCCCATAGAACTCCATTTTTATCCTGGAAAAGACTTAAAACAAAGTCAGATGTTATTTTATCACCTCCGATACGGTGAAGGGTTTGACCTTTTCTATTTACAATGACCAGCCCTCCGAACTGTGTTCCTAAAACAATTGTATTGTTACTCAAGCCAACACCTTCGGTCAGCTTGTTCTTTTTTAGAAAACTATCTTCTTGAGTCTTAAAAGGTTTGAATTCCCCATTCGTAAAAATCAGCAACCCGTTCTCTCTAGTACCGATTAATAATTTATTATTTTCCACCGGAATCAAAGCAGTTACATCATGATTCACAAGAAAATCTCCATTTTCAACCAGTGTTGGAATGTCATCATGGAGGTACATTAGGCCTTTTCCTTTTTGAAAAAAATGAAAGATACCCTTGGTCCAAACCGAAAAGGTAATCGGACTTTCATTGGTTTCCCAAGTATCAATTTTCCCATTTTTCCACCGAAACAGCTTGTGCCGGCCATTAAAAAAAACACCATCCGGGGTGGCATGCGTCTCCCGAATACCGTCTAGTTTCAAATCATTATTTTTTTGAAGAAGACCGAGTAAGGAAACATATGTTAATTTTCCAAATGAGTCAGCCTCGAAATAGCCGAAATCTCCAGTACCTCCAATAAATATTTGATCTTTTTCATTGACCGCCAGCGATTTTACCGCGCCCAAATTGGGTGTAGAAATGGATTCCCAAGTAACTCCATCATAAATCAAAATATATCTATTATTTGCAAAATAATAGACCCCTTTACTATCTTGGGTCATGTACGATATTTGGGCTGTCCCATTGTACTCTTCCGGTAAATACTTTTGAATACTAGGATATCCAACCTCTTGCAAATGTCTTGGAAGCCGATCAGGCACTTTTTGTTGACCATTTAAAATAGGAGTAGCCAATAACCAATAAGAAAAGAAAAGTATGGCCCAACTAGTTCTCATCATGTGAAATTAACAAGGTCCTTTAAGATACAATAATTTCAAGGCAATCGTCCTTTGCGCTGAAGTTAGCCATTGTCACCACAATTGACTTGTACTATAGTCCCAAAAATTAAAACAAGGGTTTCAAAAGAAAATTTTAGGCATAGCAGATCGAAGCGCTTGGCTTCGGTTTTAATATCCTAAGCGAATTGGTAATTTTTATTAAGGCTATTTTTTACCATCATCTCTTATATTGAACATAGCCAAAAATTAAATAACCTTGCAAAACTGTAACATTTTCAAAATTTTGTTACTAACAGAAAGTAGCTAATTCAACTAGCCTTATGATAGAACTTAAGAATCTGACCAAATCCTTTACCAATACCACTAGAAAAGGGTTTAAAAAGGAAACTACTTCGGTAAATGCCGTTAACGAAGTTTCCCTCGAGTGCAAACCAGGAAGAATATTCTCTTTGCTTGGCCCTAATGGCGCTGGTAAGACGACCACCTTGCGGATGATTGCCGGAATCATCAATCCCAGTTCGGGTACCGCCATTGTAGATGGGGTCGATATTTCGAACGGGAACGACGAGGTCAAAAAACGCATTGGTTTTTTAACGGGCTCCACCGGACTCTACGAACGCCTGAATCCTGACGAAACAATCGACTTTTTCGGGAAAATTTACCGTATTCCCGACCAACAATTGAAAGACCGAAAAGAATACCTTTTTGAAAAATTGGGTATCAACGATTTTCGTAAAAAGCGAATGGGGCAATTGAGTACGGGAATGAAACAAAAGGTTTCGATCGCCCGCACCTTGATCCATGACCCCGAGGTACTTATTTTTGACGAACCCACCTCGGGCCTCGATGTCATTACCGCAGATAGTATTATTGATTTGATCAGAGAATCAAAAGAAAATAACAAGACGGTTATTTTTTCATCACATATTATGAGTGAAGTAGACCTCCTCTGCGACGATTTGGCAATCATAAATAAAGGAAGCATCATCTATAATGACTCTTTTGAAAATTTCCGAAAAGAAATGAAGGCCAACAACCTTACCCAAGAATTTATCAACCGTGTTAAAGAAGCCTAACAAATGAGCCATTTACTCCTTATTATTAAGAAAGAGCTTTCGGAGCTTCTAAGAGACAAAAAAACGATTATCAACTCGATCGTACTACCAACGTTGTTAGTGCCTCTCCTAATATTCGGTGCAATCAAAGTAACCGAGATGATCAAGGAAAACGAGGGGGAAAAGACGGTTAAAATAGGACTGGTAAATGCACCTGATGATTTTGTAAAGCTTGTAAAGAACGACACCCTTAACAAAATCATCAATTATGAAGAAGTCGTTGATTTCAAAAGTTTGATCAGTGAGGGGACCATCCAGACCGCCGTTGTCTTCCCTGCAGATTGGAAACTTCAAATGGATAGTTTGCGCACCGGTGATATTCAAATTCATAGAAACGGCACTAAAGACAATGTGAATGGTAGAGTTACCAAAATGCTGCAAGCCTATAATGCTCGAATCAAAGAAAAAAGAATCGCCCAGTTACAGATTTCGGTCGAAAAACTAACTCCGTTCAGAGAGAACTATATTGAAGTAAGTGAGCAAAAAGAACTGATCGGCAAACGTATTGGCGGTTTTATCCCTTACCTATTCATTCTGACCATGTGGGGCGGTTGCCTTTTAGCCGCTATCGACCTGGTAACTGGCGAGAAAGAGCGCAAAACCATTGAGACAACCTTATCGTTACCCGTCTCGAAATTCACGGTACTCTTGGGGAAAGCCATTGTTGCTTCCTTGCTAGGGTTTATTCCCGCTTTATTGAACTTAGTAGGTCTCATTGTAGGGCTTAAATTTATCGATGGCATTCCTGATTCGCTAAAGTTGGCCATAAATGAAATGCTCAACTTTCAGTCGATAACAATGATCATGTTGTTGCTTATTCCCTTCTCTCTGTTCCTGGCCGGTTTCATAATCGCATTGGTCGCAGGAGCCACTACCTTCAAAGAAGCGCAAAGTAAGGCCACTCCTATCATCATGCTAATCATCATCCCACTGGTACTGGCTATGATGCCGGGAATAGAACTTAGTTGGGCCACTGTTTTGGTGCCTGTGCTTAATATTGGCCTTGGTGTAAAGGAAATCATGGCCGGCACGATCGATATGTTCCAATATGCAGCAATCCTCGCCTCCCTTGTTGCCTTTGCCGTCGCGGCTATTTATTTCAGTTATAAGAAATTTTCTGATGAGCATGCTATTTTGAAGTAGCTACGGTAAAAAGATCGCATAGGTCCTCGACAGGCCTGTCCTGAACGCAGGTTCAGGGCTCGGACTGACAAGGTAGCTGTGATTTGGCAGCAAAACAATAAGGAACATAAATGTATCGTTGAACTTTTCTAAAGTCTAGGCACAAACTTCACTGGTACTTTTTCTGGTTTAAGGGAAATTAAGGGATTCAGGGTTACGCTTTCTAAAGAAGTAATCAACCGAAACTTCTTTACCAAGGTGGCTATGGCCATCATCATTTCGTACATCGCAAAATTGTTCCCTACGCACATGCGAGGACCTGCTCCGAAGGGGAAATAACAGTCTGAAAAGTCTTTCTTATTAGCAGGGTCGAAGCGCTCCGGTCGAAACTCATTTGGGTTTTCCCAAAAGTCGGCATGTTGATGTAACTCATACAAACTCATGAGCCAAATAGTACGTTTTTTAAAATTGTGGCCATCGATGGTCTCATCGGCCAAGCTTACACGATCTATAATATAAGCGGGCGGATACAACCGTAATGCCTCTTCTATGCACTGTTTCGCATATGGAAGCTTCCCGAGTACCTGCATTATATCTTCCTTACTAAAATCAACGTCCCGTACTTCTTGGAACAACTTTTCTTGAACCTTAGGGTATTTGGCTAAAAGGAACAATGAAAAGCTAAGGGTATTCGCCGTTGTTTCGTGCCCAGCGGTAAAAAGTATCAACACTTCGTCTATCAATTGTCTTCTTGCCATGGGCGTACCATCTTCGTAGCGGGCCTTTAAGAGCATGTCTAACAGATCGTCTTTCTCTGCGCCTGAATCTACACGCTCCTGAATAATACCATCTAATAGTTTTCTGGAATCCTCGGAATATTCCAAATGCCTATCTATCGTACCCGATAGTTGAAACCACCATTTCAAATACGGTTGGCGCATTTCCCTGATCAACATCTTTTGGTTGATCGTGGTAATATCTTGTAGTTTACGCATACGCTGCCGAATATCGCCAGCACTAAAAAGCGATTTGGCCACTACTTGGAAAGCAAGATCGCCCATTATAGGAAAAACATCCAATTCTTGGTTTTCAGGAATCACCTGCAGTTCGGCTTGTATCGCCTTGTACATGATGCCCAATAGGGCTTCCAACTTCTTCTTATGAAAAGCTGGCTGTACCATTCGGCGATGCACCCGCCAAAAGTCACCATTGGAGGTAAGTAGACCTTGCCCAATATATTTTGCCAAATCTTTTGTCTGCAGCGAGGATTTATGGTAGTTCTTATGGTTTTTCTGAAGGATATGTTTGATGGTTTGCGCACTTCGTGTAAAGACTACTTTGTTTCCCAAGCCGATAGTTACCATAAACGTATCCCCATATTTTTCAAAATTCTCATGGTGAAACGGAAGCGGATTGCCCAGTATTCTCTTTCGATTTTTAAACACCGTTAGCTGGGATACGGTCACCAAGGGTTTTTGCATCGTAGTTGTTGATTTTAAGGGAGCTGTTTTTAAGGTTGGTGATACCTTCATTCGATTACGATAATTAATGCCTCGTGATTTGGGAACGCTTATACACGCTGATTACTTAAAACAACCCCGGTTGGGTTCCCCCTTTAATTCTTCCCAGGTGTTTGTATGCCATTTCGGTTACCTCTCGCCCTCTGGGAGTGCGCATAATAAAACCTTGTTGAATTAAAAAAGGTTCGTATACTTCTTCGATCGTCTCGGCACTTTCAGAAACTGCGGTTGCCAAAGTGGAAATCCCGACTGGGCCTCCTTTGAACTTATCGATGATGGTCGTCAAAATCTTATTATCCATCTCATCCAAACCATAGGTATCTACGTTCAGCGCGTTCAATCCGAATTTTGAAATATCCATATCGATATTTCCATTTCCCTTAATTTGGGCAAAATCTCGCACCCTACGCAGCAGTGCATTACAAATTCTAGGGGTACCACGACTACGACCCGCAATCTCTATAGCAGCCTCATTTGTAATAGGTACTTTTAGGATTTCGGCACTCCGTACCACAATAGTAGATAAAAGCTCTGTTGAATAGTATTGTAATCTGCTTTGAATACCGAAACGTGCCCGCATGGGCGCTGTTAATAGTCCGGAACGGGTGGTAGCACCTATAAGTGTAAAAGGGTTCAAATTGATTTGTACAGATCGTGCATTGGGGCCCGTCTCGATCATGATATCAATTTTATAGTCTTCCATGGCAGAATAAAGATATTCTTCCACGATCGGACTCAAACGGTGAATCTCATCTATAAACAAGACATCGCGTTCGTCAAGATTAGTAAGCAAGCCTGCCAAATCTCCTGGTTTGTCCAATACTGGCCCTGAAGTAATTTTAATACCCACCTCCAATTCGTTGGCCAAAATATGTGCAAGGGTGGTCTTTCCTAGTCCCGGAGGGCCATGAAATAAGGTATGATCTAGCGCCTCCCCACGTTGATTTGCTGCTTCTACGAATACCTTTAAATTTTCCAACACCTGTTCTTGTCCGGTAAAATCATCGAAAGTAATGGGGCGCAAGGCTCTTTCAATATCAAATTCTTCCCCTGAAAAACCGTCGGTCGTTGGATCTAAGTGTTCGTTCATCACTACAAAGATAGTAGAAAATGGGATAGAATTGTTTCATTTTCCTTAACAGCGACTTTCCTTTCATCAATTATTTTTATCCACCAAAAATAGCAATCCTACAAGAGAAGAATACCACCAGATTCTATTAAAAATTCGTAATTTCAGGCTATGGAAAAAACTACTTACTCCCCTGGCATTTTACAATACATTCCTTTTTTCTATGTCATTTGGTCTGACAATCTAGTGTCGGCCTCCGAAATAAATGTGGTTCAAAAAGCAATTGGTGAGGACACCTCTCTCAACAAGGAAGACCGTAAGCTATTGAACGACTTGTTAGATGTGGACCGCCCTCCTTCCGATACCGAGCAAAAGCAATGGAAACATATCATTAGTAACTCTAAAGTGCGTTTGGTAGAGAGTGACACCTACCCCTTGGCAACTTTTAGCCAAAACATGGTTTGCCATTATGAAACGCAGTGCCCCTTTAATGACCATCTTAAACACATAGAAGTAAATCTGGGTATACAACCCAATCATTACAATCATTTGTTCGATGTAGAGGTATCCCATGAAATTACCTCCGATTTCTATGACGCACAGGAAATCGATACAATTTTAAAAGGGGAGCATGCAGCGGTCATAGACGGTTTTCGTGCTGTGCTCGGCGACCCTATTTTTAAATGGGAAGTACACCGTACGAAAGAAGAGTTTCGAGAAGTTGTTTTAAAGCAAGTACAGTTTTTGGCCGGAAAGGGATATGGGGCCATGGCCTACCCAGAGACCTATGGAGGCACTGCCGATATGGAGGGATATGCCACCATCTTCGAAAACATGATGTATGTTGATGGTAGCCTTACCATCAAATTCGGGGTGCAATTCGGGCTTTTTGGGGGAAGCATTCAAAAGCTAGGCACCCAAAAACATCATGATGCTTATTTGACCAATACCGGGCAGGCAAAACTACTCGGTTGTTTTGCGATGACCGAAACAGGGCACGGATCCAACGTGCGCGGCATCAAAACCACCGCTACTTATGATCAGGTAACCGACAGCCTTATCATACATACCCCGGGGAAAAACGATAACAAAGAATATATTGGGAACGCCCTGCATTCTAAAATGGCTTCTGTCTTTGCACAGTTGATCGTAAATGGGAAAAATGAGGGGGTACATGCCATATTAGTGCCTGTTCGCGATGCCGATCACAAGCTGTTGCCGGGAGTCACCATTGAAGATAATGGGTATAAACTAGGTCTCAATGGAGTGGATAATGGCAAGATATGGTTCAACCAGGTATCGGTTCCAAGAGAAAACCTTTTAAATAAATACGGAAATATTACCAAGGCGGGCACCTATTATTCGGAAATCAAAAACCCCAACAAGCGGTTTTTCACCATGTTGGGCACTCTTGTAGGCGGGCGCATTTGTGTGGCCAGAGCCGGCTTGGGAGGTGCTAAAATGGCCCTAGCGGTCGCCATTAAACATGCCTTAAAAAGAAGGCAATTCAACGATAGTATTAAAGTACAAGAAGACCTTTTGATGGATTATCCATCACATCAATTACGACTGACCCCTTTGGTGGCAAGCGCCTATGTTTATCAAGCAACGCTCGATAAGATGATGGCGGTGTACTGTGATGATTCCCAACCTGACAAGCGGAAGGTAGAGACCCAAGTAGCCGGCCTAAAATCGATTATTACCTGGTACGCCAATGATGCGATACAGGAATGTCGTGAGGCCTGTGGTGGCAAAGGCTACCTAATCGAGAATCGAATTGCCGATCTCAAGGGAGATGTTGATATTTTCACCACTTTTGAAGGAGATAATAATGTGTTGTTGCAACTAGCGGCCAAAGGGGTGCTCTCCGATTTTAGGGCCGAATTCAATAGTGCCGGTTTTACCGCAGTTCTAAAATTATTGGGAAGTCGTTTAAATGATAAGTTCAATACTATGAACCCTGCCTATACCAGTAAGGTAGACAAAGACCATTTATACAATCCAAAATTCCACAAACATGCCTTCGATTACCATACTCGCAGACTCACTTATACCCTGGCGATGCGCATACGAGGATATATTAAAAAAGGGGTGCCTTCTTACCAGGCCTTCTTAAAGGTACAGACCCATTTGTTAGCATTGGGAAAGGCCTATAGCATTGAATTGGCCTATACCACCTACTGCGATTTCGCAGAAGGTATTTCGGACTCCAAAAACAAGGCGTTGTTCCAAAAACTGGGAACCTTATATGCGCTCTATGAAATTCGAAAAGATGCCGAGTGGTATTTGGAGCAAGGCTATATAACCGGCACCAAATCGAAGGCGATCCGTCAAAGGGTAGAACGGTTATGTACCGAATTGCGACCCCATATAGGAGTATTGGTAGACGGTTTCGGAATTCCTGAGCATTGTATGAGTGCGCCTATCGCAAAGTAAAAAACCCGACATACATGCCCGGCTCTTGTATTTATGGTATAAAGAAGCTTACTCTTTGATTACTTTGAAGGTCTTTTCCACTTGGGTGCTTTTTACGCTCACGAGGTAGATTCCTGCCGGATATTGTTGCATATCGATACTCGGGGCTTGTTGCTCGGAACTCATTTCAGAGATGACACGTCCGGACAGGTCCATAAGGGTGATTTTTTTGGAACCTAACATTCCAGATATGGTGATATCATTTAGGGTGGGGTTGGGCACCAAAACGGTTTGAATTTCTTCTGGAAACTCCGCTTTCAGGGCACTGCCCGAAGGGATGACCGTAACATTAACAGCATTCGTATTTAATCCAATAGCATTGCCTTGAATATCAAAGGCTGTTACATGAATACCATATACCTCTGGGGTACCTAGCCCGCTATTTATCTTATAATTAGGGGCCGTTGTACTAGTGCCAAAAGCTCCGGATGAGCTATTTCTCGTCCATGAATAATTCACCGAACCAATAGTATCATCTGGATCAAACAGGCTTACACTTAGTGAAAAAGTTGTTCCTGATTTAATGAGTTGCCCATCACAGGGAGAAGTCAATGTTATTTGCCGAGGGAGGCTTTGTATAGTATACTCAAAGGCTCCAATATCAAATTGAGGTGATAAGCCATTGCCAGACCCCGGCCTATCATACCCTAAATGATCTTTAGTATACAACGTGGTAATTCCTTTATCAATTAAGGAACTTCCTGAGGCTAGTTTAAAACTATTGCCTACGAAATTTGGGTCGTAAGAGGTAATTCTGGCACCCACATTTTCCCTATATATCGGTTTAATTGAGAAATTATCCAAATAGAGCAAAACATCACTAGCGACAACAGTATTCTTAGCACTTGGGAAAAAATTCAACTCCGTATTTGTCTGGGTAGCCCTATAACACATTCTATATGTAGTCCATGAAGTGTTGGGTATAATTGATGGCGATGCATTAAAGCCTACCCAACTTTTGATACGTTGAAGTGCATCGCCATTTTCCAATCCGTTATCACTTCTTTTGGCGCAAAAAGTAATTTCATACTCTTGTCCAATTTCAGCGGTAAAATTATATTTAAACCTACTTACTGTACCTTTATTAATTTGTTTACCCCTAATTAAATAAAGTCCGTCGCAGGTAGCACCGGAAGAAACCGGGGCGATTTGCGCATTAGATACCTGAACAAAATTATCGCCTACGGCCTTTTCTTCTGAACCAATAGACGCCGCGTTTCCTGTTTCAAAAAGCTCGGGAATTGCTACTTTTCGAATGGAAAGTTTATCTACATATAAGAAATCGTCATCGGTTGCGCTGGTATTAACGCCCGCATAGAAACGTATTTTTGGATTTGGTTCATCTGCCTCTAAAGTATATGTATATTTTTCCCAATCTAAGGTAACTCGCTTGGCACCTACCGGGTCTACAAATCCTTCGGAAAGTGCAAATCCTTGATTTGTCAGCTGGCTGGTATTACTGTACCTACCAGTTCCTTTTGCATAAAAAGTGATTTCGTAGGTTTCCCCTACTTCCGCATCAAAAGTGGTAGTTGCCGACATATTGGTGGGGCTGGATACATTTTCCACTTTTATTCTCAAAGAATACTGACCATTGACAACATGTTCTGAAGTACTAATCGTTCCCAAACTAATATCAGTATTTGAGACCGCTACAATTCCAGATCTTCCAGACCCCTCATTAAGGTCAGAAAGCACATTGTTATAACCATATTCCTGAGGAGTGTACTTTAGATGATTTGGAAAATTCTCTAGCGAAGTATCACTAAAATTACAGTGCTGAAAGGCTAAATCATCAATATTCAAATCAAAATCCCTATCGGGGCTATTGCTTTTGAAGTTGGAGATGTTATTAAAAATACAGTTTTTAAAATAGGTGCCTTCATTAGCACAATCTACTCTGAACAAGTCTTTAATGTTATTAAATGTACAGTTGTAAAAACCGTTATCCAAGGCAGCACCTGTTGTAAGGTCATAATAATCGAAGTCCACTCCGTATAGACTACCATCTGCAATTACATTGACCAACTTATTTCTCTTACCCGCGCTTATGGTATCCAATTCACTTCCAACTCCATTAAACCCATCTTCTTTATCGGCAAAAACGGCCAAGGCAAAGCCATCTTTTAGTTTACTGTTTTTTATTTCGTTATCATGCGCACCATTTCGAAATAAAAACGAACTCCTATTCTTATTATTGATAGGATCTTGTGCTCCTATAATGGTAATATTATTGGCCACATTACCATATACACCCTTGTAATTGTGCTCAAAATTCGTATTTACAATCGTAGCATTTGAAACCGTATTGTTCGTTGCTGCAACTTTATGTACGATACCGTGTCCAAAGTGCGCAAGTGGACCTATTCGTTCCACATAGGCATTGTCGATCGTATTGCTATCCGCTGGATCTACCGTATTGCCCTTAGCACTCAGAGTAATAAGGTAATAATAATCTGTGGGGTTCACCACATTGTCGCAGTATACCTTATTATGTGAGTGCATCTGATTATCTCCTCCCAAAATAGTAATGCCCTCTGCGGCCGCATTAACCACAATCGAATTGAGCAACTCAGCATGATTGCCGCCAACAACAATTCCCTTCCCCTTATAAAGGGCATTCGAAAAGCTCCCAACGTCGGTTGACACAATATTTTTTAAGACATCAAAATTACCTGTTGCATATAGGTTCGTACCATAATATTTAGAAATCTGAATATTCTCTATGTGAATATAGTCTTTCGTTATTGTTAGTCCTGTTAATTTATCAACTGCCTGATCAAATGTGCCTTGTACTAAAGGCATTTCATCGGGGTCTACTATATCCTCATATTTAAAGGTAGAACCAAAACAGCTTATTATATCTCCCGGGCTATTTTTATAGCCCACAAAGCGGATATACCCTTCTTGTTCATTACCTGCGTTTGAAACAACTAGATTCTTGTTTTCATAGTTCCCGGCCTTTATCCAAACCGTCTGCCCAGCAGTGGCGGTGGCGAATGCATGTTCAATGTTCCATGCTTGTGTTTCCGAACTTCCGTCATTTAGGGAATCCCCATCCACAGTCACATAATACTCCTGACCGTAACTCAAAAATACCGTAAAGAAAAGGAGGGAAGAAAAGAGCGTTTTCATGGTAGCGATGTTTTATTTTATATACCACTCAGTACCCTAAGAAAGATTCATTGGTTAATAAATGAAGGTACCGTAGTAATAGATAATACCATACACCCTACAAATGTTACCTTGTATTTGCATTTTTTTATGTATTTAACAAACTATGGGAATATGGTTTTTAAAAATCCTATTTCTCCTTATGTAATACAGAGGTATCCAAAAACTCAAGGATGTCTATTTTGGCTTCCCCGCTTAGATAGATTTTAGAAGAACCGCTAGAAGTAAGTTCAAAATCGGTACGGGCATATACCCGTGCGCTGGGTGAACCTTTAGCAATTATTTCTACCCCTTCAGCTTCCAGCTTACGAGCCTTAAGATTCGCATTATCGAACAAATGGGCACTTAGGGCATAGGTGGTTCCTTCAATCGTAGCAGCAGAATTCTTTACCATTTCTATCGAAGTATGTTCACTTGCCAAATACAAGCCAACATCGATTCTATCTTTTAACCTAATGTTCAAGGTATCTCCTTTCAGGTTCAAATCACCCGAGCTGTTCCCTTCCATATTTACATTTATTACGCCTGCATCGACTTCCATTTGTAATTTCGAAGACCCATACAGATTCACATCGAAGGTATCTGCAGATACATTACCGGTAGTTTCTATGCGTCCTTCTCGAATCAGCACCGAAGCGAGTTCCACATAATTAACAGTTATCTCGAGCTTTTTCTTTCCTGTAATCTTATAAAACGAACTAATGAACAAGGTGCCACCTTCTACCTTGAACTTCAATACATCGATCAAATTATCATCGGCAGTGATATCATAGCCTTCCTGTCTAGCGCGTTTGAGCACGATATCAAGGTCATCTGTAAGCTCTATTGCGTTAAACGCTGGTAAGACCTCACTTACCTCTACAACGTTCCTATTCCCCTTAATCTTTGGTTTGCGTTGTGAGAAGCCCTGGAAACATACGACCATGGCCATCAAAAGAATTACTTGTTTCATTTTCTAGTGTTCAGTGTTTTAAAGATATTATAAAATCCCATACCTTCCCATATACCCTTATCAATAAAAATGCCCAACTTGTTCGGTTGGGCATTTTTTTACTTTATTAAACTGAAATTTTAGTGATTCAGCTCTTCTTCATCTTTTTGAAGTGGTACCGTTTGCGGAACAAAATCTTGTCCTGGGATGATGTACTCACCATTTTCATCTACTTTACTGTAGTCATATGCCCAACGGTGTACGTGTGGAATTGGACCATCCCAGTTTCCGTGAATATGCTTCATTTCGGCCGTCCATTCCAAGGTGTTCGATTTCCATGGGTTCTGAGGTCCTTTCTTTCCATAGAAAATACTGTGAATGAAATTGTAAAGAAACACTAATTGCGCCAAACCGGCAATCAAGGCGAACACGGTCATCAATACCTGCACATCTGTAAATTCATCGAACATTGGGAATGCCGTATTTTCATAATAACGTCGTGGCACACCTGCCATTCCCACAAAGTGCATTGGGAAGAACACCCCATAGGCACATACCGCAGTCACCCAAAAGTGAACATAACCAAGGTTCTTGTTCATCATTTTTCCTTCGAACATTTTCGGGAACCAATGGTAAACACCTGCAAATAAACCGTACAATGCAGAGATACCCATCACCAAATGGAAGTGAGCGACCACAAAATAAGTATCATGAACATTAATATCCAAGGTACTATCGCCGAGGATGATACCGGTAAGTCCACCAGTGATAAATGTAGATACCAGCCCTATGGAGAATAGCATTCCAGGATTCAGCTGTAGATTCCCTTTCCAAAGGGTAGTTATATAGTTAAAAGCCTTTACCGCAGAGGGTATAGCTATTAATAAGGTCGTAAAGGTAAAGACAGACCCCAAGAAGGGATTCATCCCTGAAATAAACATATGGTGGCCCCACACAATCGTTGATAAGAACGCAATCGCCAAAATAGAGGCAACCATTGCTCGATACCCAAAAATGGGCTTACGCGCGTTTGTAGACATTACCTCTGAAGTAATCCCGAGAGCAGGTAGCAATACGATATATACCTCTGGGTGGCCCAAGAACCAAAAAAGGTGTTCGTACAATACCGGTGAACCTCCTTGGTAATGCAATACTTCTCCTTGTATAAAAATATCCGATAAAAAGAAAGAAGTTCCAAAGCTACGGTCCATAATCAGTAACAAGGCTGCGGATAATAATACTGGAAATGAAATAACACCGATTACGGCAGTTACAAAAAATGCCCAAATGGTCAAAGGCAAGCGCGTCATAGACATTCCCTTGGTACGCAAGTTTAAAACGGTTACGATATAGTTCAATGAGCCCAATAAAGACGAAGCAATGAAAATTGCCATGGATACCAACCATAAGGTCATCCCCATACCAGAACCGGGTTGTGCCATCGGAAGTGCACTTAAGGGCGGATATATCGTCCATCCTGCTGCTGCTGGTCCTGCTTCAACAAATAAGCTAATGACCATAATCACCGAAGAAGTGAAGAACATCCAATACGACAACATATTTAAAAAACCGGAAGCCATATCACGGGCACCGATTTGCAGTGGGATTAACAGGTTACTAAAGGTACCGCTTAAGCCTGCAGTCAATACAAAAAATACCATGATCGTACCGTGAATAGTAACCAAGGCCAAATACATATCGGCATCCATAACACCATCTGGCGCCCATTTACCCAATACCGCCTCAAACAACATAAAAGACTCTCCCGGCCATGCGATCTGCATCCTGAACATTAAGGACATGGCAATACCTATGAAGCCCATGATCAAACCAGTAATTAAATACTGTTTTGCGATCATTTTATGATCCTGGCTGAAAATGTATTTCGTTACAAAGGTCTCCTTGTGATGGTGGTGCTCCTCATGATGAGCGTGATCATCTGCATGTGCATGTGCTGTTACCGACATAACTTCAATTTTTTATTTTAATATCTTCTTTTTATAGCCTATTCTGAAGCAGCCATTGTCTGGCCGAATGTTTGCTGCGTCGCAATCCAAGCCTCATAC
>CALLVX010000074.1 GCA_938010765.1 uncultured Flavobacteriaceae bacterium
TCTAAAAGTATTAAGGGGTGGGGAAAATTCGCCGTAGACTTCACTAGGCATGGGTACGATGTAATCATGGTCGACTATCGAGGATTTGGAAAAAGTACGGGCAGGCGCACGCAAAAGGCGGTAAAGAGAGACATGCAAGTTATTTACAATAAACTAAAAGAAAATGTGAAAGAGCAATATATCATTTTATACGGGCGTTCGCTGGGCTCCGGTTTTGCTACCAAACTGGCATCAATGAACAATCCTAGAATGTTAATTTTAGATGCGCCCTACTATAGTTTAAGCAAAGTTGCTAAAAAGTACATGCCTTTTATGCCGTTGTCGTTGTTGATCAAATTTCCCATGCCGACCTATAAATGGCTCAAATACGTAAATTGCCCGGTACATATTATACATGGTACGGACGATCGCTTAATACCGTATAAGACCAGCGTAAAACTTTCTAAAATAAAATCAAAGACCACACGTCTTTATACTGTTATAGGTGGCGGACATAAAAACCTCAATACTTTTGAATCGTATCATAAAATGCTTGCAGAAATAATTGATAGTACACCAAAAATGGTGAATTTGAAAGGTTCGAGCATAGATGTAAAACACGCTGCCAAAGCTTAATGAGAAGACTTAAGAAAATTGCCATTGTACTATTTGTGCTATACGCTATTTTAGTATTATCAGCGTACCAATTTCAGGAGCGGTTGGTTTTCTTTCCCTCCAAAATGCCAATGAACCATACCTATGATTTCTGTCAACCTTTCGAGGAGTTCAACCTGACTGCCGAGGACGGTGCAAAATTGAATGCCGTTCATTTGAAACAAGATAGCACGAAAGGGGTAGTACTATATTTTCACGGAAATTCTGGAAATATTAGCCACCTGAATCATGTAGCAAATCTTATTAGTCGCAAGGGGTACGATGCGATTTTGGTAGATTATAGAACGTTTGGTAAAAGTTCAGGGGAAATGAGTGAAGAAGCCTTGAAAGGAGATGCACAACTATTTTATAATCATACGCTTACAAAGTACGATGAAAAGGATATAATTCTTTATGGACGCTCTTTCGGTACAGGAGTTGCCGCAGGCCTTGCAGCCGAGAATACGCCAAAAAAATTGGTGCTAGAATCGCCTTTTTACAGTGCAGTAGCATTGGGGAAGCATCGTTTTCCTTTTTTACCGATTGATTGGTTGTCCGAGTTTCGTTTTCCTTCCAACGAATATGTTCAAAAAGTACTGTGTCCGGTGTATATTTTTCATGGTACTGACGATAGGGTAATTCCATATGAGCAGGCAGAGGATTTGTATGCGAGTGTACCAGGTGCTTTAAAAAAAATGTACTCAATAGATGGGGGAGGGCACAACTACTTACAGGATTCGGAAATTTTTAAAATTGGAATGAACGAAGTCTTTGAATAAAGATACATGTAACATGAAATCAATAATGCCGATCGATATTAACTGTGATATGGGCGAAGGTGTTGGCAATGAAGCATTGTTGCTGCCGCTGATATCTTCCTGTAATATTGCATGTGGCGCCCATGCAGGTGATATACAAACCATGCGTAAGGTGGTACGCTTGGCTAAAAAATACGATGTAAAGGTAGGGGCACACCCATCCTATCCGGATCGTGAAAATTTTGGGAGGGTCTCGATGATTATTTCTGATGAAGAATTGATAAGAACGCTACAAGGTCAGCTGCAAACGCTAGAAAAAATCTTAAAAGAAGAACAGCTTTCATTATACCATATTAAACCGCATGGGGCACTTTATAACGATTTGGCCAAAAATAGAGCTTTGTCCATGGCATTTCTCAAAGCAATAGTGAAGTACCGAGATAATGTGTTCCTATACCTCCCACCGAACTCTGTGGTTGCTGAAATAGCCGAAAGGCAAAAGTACCAAATACGATACGAGGCATTTGCGGATAGAAACTATAATAACGATGGGAGTTTGGTTTCGCGTGCGCTCCCTAATGCCCTACTTACGATTCCTCAAGAAGTGCTTTCGCATCTGATATCAATGGTTTATAAGAAAGAGGTTGTAACCCCCAATGGGCAACGGGTTCCAATAAAAGCAGATACCTATTGCGTTCATGGCGATACTGTAAATGCATTGCAAATATTAACGTATCTTGCCCAAGAGTTACCCAATCATCAGATTCAGATTAAAAAGTGAACACCTATCCCATTTCTATACGACCTTTTGGACTTCAAGCGATATTGATCGAATGGCCCAACGAGGTAGAAAAGGCTATTCTAGATGATATTATCTGTTATATGGATCAGTTAAAATCACATTTAGATGCAGCGGTATGGGAATTGGTACCCGCCTACAATTCGCTTACATTGATTAAGAAAGATATCCCTGTCGACTTTTCTGAATTTAGTGAGCAACTTAAAAGATGGTATGGCGAAAAGAAATTAGGACCCTCAAGAGATCGTTTTTTATGGCGACTACCAGTCTGTTATGACTTGGATTTCGGAATTGATTTGGAAGATGTTGCAGAAAAGATGCAACTATCGATAACAGAAATAATTGAGTTACATACCAAGGCCGAGTACATTGTATACGGCATCGGTTTTTTACCGGGCTTTATGTATTTAGGTGGTTTGCCCGCTTCGCTGGAAGTGCCTAGAAAGAAAATCCCTCGTTTAAAAGTAGAACGCGGTGCTGTTGGTATTGCTGCCAGACAAACAGGGATTTATCCGCAGGAATCACCAGGTGGTTGGAATATTATTGGGAACTGCCCTGTACCCATTTTTGATGTTACAAAAACACCTCCCTGTTTTGTAAATGTGGGGGATCGCATTCAATTTTATGCAATTTCAAGGGCCTCTTATCAACTGCGTACGATAGAAGGTGAAGTAGGTATTTACAAAGTAGAAAAAATGAAGTTAGATGCTTAAGGTATTGAAATCTGGTTTTTATACGACAATTCAGGATCTAGGACGGTTTAATTACCGTACTATGGGAGTTCCGGTTTCGGGTGCTATGGATAACTATACGGTAAGCAAATTGAATATGATACTGGAGAATGAAGAAGATGCAGCGGTATTGGAGATTACCATGACCGGGCCAACCGTTCTTTTTGATGAACCTACCCACATTGCTTTGGGAGGCGCCGAGATGTCGGCGACCTTGAATAATGAACCTATTGACAATCATAAAATATATAAAATTCAAGATGGGGATATACTTTCCTACGGACGATTAGAAAAAGGGTTCCGTGCGTATCTTGCCGTCAAAGATGGCTTTAGTACGGAAAAAGTATTGGGGAGTAGATCCATGTTTTTTCCTATCACAAACAAAAGGCATATCGCCGACGGAGCGGTCGTTCCGTATGAAGTAAATAAGGCGTTTGAACCCAAGATCAGTAAATACAAGGTGGATAGTCTCTTAGGGACCACCTCACTCGAGGTATACAGAGGCCCTGAATTCAACTTATTGCACGACCGACAATTGGAACAGCTTTTCGGAACCGATTTTTCAGTTGCGAAAGAGAATAATCGAATGGCCTATCAAATCAATGAACGACTATCGGAACACCAGTTTTCAATGCTAACCTCAGCAACGCTTTCTGGAACCGTACAGCTAACTCCTCTTGGGAAATTGATCATCTTGATGAAGGATGGGCAGACGACTGGTGGTTACCCAAGAATTTTACAACTTTCTAAAAAGGCCATTGCCATATTATCCCAGAAAAAATCGAAGGACAAGATTACCTTCAAGCTGCTTTAGACCTTGCGATATACCGTTTCAAAAGGAACTCTAAAACGAGGTGCATAAATACCTTTTTCATCCTTTACCCCGCATCCGATTACCATGTTTATTTCTGCTCCCCAAGGCAGCCCAAGAATTTTTTTCACTCTTCCGGTATCACTGCCTTCCATAGGGCAGGTATCATAGCCTATGGCCGCCATGCTGACCATAAAATTTTGGGCTGCTAACCCGGCACTTTTATGTGCAACGATTCGCATATCCGAATTACGAACCTGTTTATAAATTGGGCGAAACAAACCGATCAACTGAAATACTGCAAAACGGAACCAGCCAACAATACCTAAGAAATCGAAATAAATAGACGGAATTACTTTTTGATAGTAGGCAAAGGCAAATTTCTCTCGTCTGTCATATTCCGCCTTGGGTTTATTGCCTAGCGTTTCTTTCAAAAATTCAACATTTGCTTTCGCTCGTTGCCTCCATAAGTCTTTTCTGGTAACTACGACCACAAGTTGCTTGGCTGTTTTTGCGGCATTTTGGCCCAGACAGGCTTGGGTGAGCCTTTTTAGGGCTTCTGATTCTGTCACATGATAAAATTCCCAAAGTTGTAAATTACTACTTGTAGGGGCAAGTACTGCATTTTCGATACAGGCCTTTACTTTCTTATCCTCAATTTCAACGGCTTGTTTGAATACTCGAACAGAACGGCGATAGGCAATAGCCTCCGTAACGGTTTTTTCCATAAAAGGTATAATTTGTAGCAGCCAAAGCTAGCTAAATATTCGATATTAATTTGGACAGTATCTTATTTCGTTTACCTTTATACCAATGAAAAGAATTTTACTCATAGTCATTCTAAGTATTGTGGTCCCATAGGGGATGATACAACGCTATTGACTTAAAGGGCCTGTATCAGATATTATTTGATGCAGGCCCTTTCTTTTGTTATGGGTTGAATATGATAAAATTAAGTGATTATGTGTTTGAATTATAGTGATTTACGTAAATAACATGGAAATTGGATTTAACTGGAAAGCCGAAGCTTTACAAACTGACTTTTGAAAAGCGGATATATTTGATTAGAGAACCTAACATACGATAAAACCATCCCTTAAATGGAATTGAATAAATACAGTAAAAACGTAACCCAAGACCCAACACAGCCAGCAGCCCAGGCCATGTTGTATGCAATCGGTCTCACCGAGGAAGAACTTGCAAAACCGTTGATCGGAATTGGCAGTACGGGATATGAAGGCAATCCGTGTAATATGCATTTGAACGACTTGGCAAAAGACGTTAAACGAGGGGTAAACGAAGGAGGCGCCGTGGGTTTGATTTTTAATACAATCGGCGTGAGCGATGGGATTTCGATGGGTACCTATGGCATGCGTTATTCATTACCTTCTAGAGATATCATTGCAGATTCTATGGAAACTGTAGTACAGGCAATGAACTATGATGGGTTGATAACCGTAGTGGGTTGTGATAAAAACATGCCTGGTGCATTAATGGCGATGATTCGATTAGACAGGCCTTCGGTATTGGTGTATGGTGGTACCATAGCTTCGGGTTGTTTTAAAGATAAAAAACTCGATGTTGTATCGGCCTTTGAGGCATGGGGAGAAAAAGTAGCAGGTACGCTTAACGAAGAAGACTACAAAAGTGTAATCCAAAATGCATGTCCCGGTGCGGGTGCTTGTGGCGGAATGTACACTGCGAATACAATGGCATCAGCGATAGAGGCTTTGGGAATGGCAATGCCTTATAATTCCTCAAATCCGGCATTGGGCAAAGGTAAAAAAGTGGGGTGCTTTCACTCGGGCAAAGCGCTTCAGAATCTTTTGGAAAACGATATTAAACCAAGCGACATTATATCACGTAAATCGTTTGAAAATGCAGTACGCCTTTTAACCCTATTGGGAGGTTCAACAAATGCAGTTTTACATTTCTTGGCTATTGCGAAAGCTGCGGAGGTTGATTTTTCGTTGGATGATTTTCAGAAAATTAGTGATGCAACTCCTTTCCTAGCCGACCTAAAACCCAGCGGTAAATTTTTAATGGAAGATTTGCATAGAGTAGGTGGAACCCCAGCAGTGATGAAATTCATGCTAGAAAACGGGATGCTTCATGGAGATTGCCTTACCGTAACAGGAAAAACGGTTGCAGAAAATCTAGCTACCGTAGCTGGGCTCTCCGAAGGGCAACAAGTAATAAAACCCTTAAACGCACCGATCAAGGAAACAGGACACTTACGTATTTTATATGGCAACTTGGCTCAAGAAGGATCCGTAGCCAAAATCACGGGAAAGGAAGGCTTTCACTTTAGTGGAACGGCAAAAGTGTATGATGATGAATTTTTAGCCAATGCGGGTATTGGGCGCGGTGAAGTAAACAAGGGCGACGTTGTTGTAATTCGATATGAGGGTCCAAAGGGCGGCCCGGGAATGCCCGAAATGCTGAAGCCTACGGCAGCGATCATGGGTGCTGGCCTTGGAAAAGATGTGGCCCTGATAACAGACGGTAGGTTTTCAGGAGGAACGCATGGTTTCGTAGTGGGGCATGTGTGTCCAGAGGCACAGGAAGGCGGTACTATTGCCTTGTTAAAGGATGGAGATATAATCACGATCGATGCTGAGAAAAATACGATTTCGGTGGAGCTAAGCGAAGCAGAATTGGCCGAAAGAAAAGCGAAATGGGTACAACCGCCCTTAAAAGTGAAAAGAGGAAGTCTGTACAAATATGCGCGAACAGTTGGCTCGGCCTCACAAGGATGCGTAACCGATGAATTCTAAGGAAATAACATCCAAGTAATTACAACAGCATTTGAATTTGACGCCTGAAATTGAGTTTGAAAAATGGAAACAGTGAAAGAAAAAAAGAAAGCCCCAAAGAAGACAACGACCATTAAGATTACTGGAGCCGAAGCAATAATTCATTGCTTGCTTGCAGAAGGAGTTGATTTGTTATACGGATATCCAGGCGGGGCTATTATGCCGGTATATGACGAGCTTTATAAATTTCAGGACAAGCTCACGCATATTCTGACAAGGCATGAACAAGGAGCAACACATGCTGCTCAAGGATATGCGCGTGTTACCGGGAAGGTAGGGGTAGCCATGGCCACTTCTGGTCCGGGAGCAACAAATTTAGTAACGGGACTTGCAGATGCTCAGATAGATTCTACTCCTATGGTCTGCATTACGGGCCAAGTACCTCGTCATTTATTGGGCTCGGACGCCTTTCAGGAAACTGATATCATCGGTATTTCCACACCCGTTACCAAATGGAACTATCAGATTACCACAGCTTCTGAAATCGCCGAAATTATGGCAAAAGCATTTTATATAGCCAAATCGGGTCGACCAGGACCAGTATTAGTTGATATTACTAAAAACGCCCAGTTTGAAGAATTTGAGTTTTCATACGAACCATGTAAAGGAGTACGAAGTTATAATCCCGTTCCAAAACCTGATAAAAATGCAATTGCATCAGCGGCTGAGCTAATTAATAAAGCCAAAAAACCACTCATCGTTTGGGGGCAAGGTGTCATATTGGGAAAAGCAGAAGCACAATTAAAGGCTTTCGTCGAAAAATGTGGGATTCCCGCTGCATGGACTATACTAGGTGCTTCCGCATTAGATACAGACCACCCGCTGAATGTAGGAATGGTTGGTATGCATGGAAATTATGGTCCTAATGTACTTACCAATGAATGTGATTTATTGGTTGCCATCGGTATGCGTTTCGATGACCGGGTTACGGGTAGTCTCGACACGTATGCAAAACAGGCCAAAGTAATTCATTTTGAAATCGACCCGGCAGAAATAGATAAAAATGTAAAAGCAGCTGTCGCAGTTTTGGGAGATTCTAAAGAAACACTAGAATTGTTGTTGCCTTTAGTGCATAAAAACACCCATGAAGCATGGCACAATAAATTCAAGGAAAAATACCAAATTGAATTCGATGAAGTAATCAAAAACGACATTCACCCAACCAAGGAAGGTTTAACCATGGGCGAGGTGATAGAGGAAATTAATTTAGCTTCTAAAAACAAAGCTGTCATTGTAACAGATGTGGGCCAACATCAAATGATTGCCTGTCGTTATGCCAAATTCAAACAATCAAAAAGCAGCATTACCTCAGGAGGACTAGGTACGATGGGTTTCGCTTTACCCGCGGCGATCGGAGCCAAAATGGGGGCTATGGACAGGGAGGTTGTAGCCATCATAGGAGATGGCGGATACCAAATGACGATTCAGGAACTTGGAGTGATATTCCAGCACCAGGTACCAGTAAAGATAGTAGTGCTCAACAATGATCATTTGGGCATGGTGCGACAATGGCAAGAATTGTTTTTTGATAAACGGTACGCGTCCACAGTGATGGTGAATCCTGATTTCGTGAAAATTGCAGAGGGCTATCATATTGAGGCCAAGAGGGTAAGCGAACGCAAAAACTTGAAAGCCGGGGTACAGGAAATGATTGCGTCCGATATGCCTTATTTTCTTGAAGTAAAAGTCGAGAAAGAAGCCAATGTATTCCCAATGATACCATCAGGGGCTTCGGTTTCTGATATCAGATTAAAGTAATAGAAGAATGCGATTCAATTTTTCAATTAAATTGGGCATAAATGAATGAAGATTTTCCCATGAATGATATAAATATTATTGACAGGCCTAGCCTTCACGAAGAAATTGTACAGAAATCTGAGGAAATCGAATTTACGATGCCTTCAGACCTATACATTGGATCTTTACTGAAGACGCTGATTACATCAAAGCCCTATGCGAATATTCTAGAGTTGGGAACGGGTATAGGATTGAGTTTGTCTTGGATGGTCGATGGAATGGATCAACATTCAAGAATGACCACTATTGATAATGACGCAAAACTCATTTCTATTGCGAAGCGTTATTTTGGGGACGATCAACGGGTTAAAATTGTTTGTGCAGATGGTACTGATTGGATTCGTGCATATGAAGGGGAGACCTTCGATTTGATTTTTGCCGACGCATGGCCGGGAAAATATAGCGAAATAGAGGAAACACTGAAACTAGTTAAAGTAGGTGGTTTTTATGTTGTGGATGACATGACGACGCAACCAAATTGGCCAGAGGAACACCAAGAATATGTAGACCGTTTGGTTGATTATTTAGAAAAGAGAGGAGATTTTAACTTGACCAAACTAAATTGGTCTACAGGCATATTAATTGCGGTAAGAAACCGATAAGACCAATAAATGCAACAGCTAAATCATCAATGGAACGCCGAACTATACAACGAAAAACATTCGTTCGTATATGAATATGGTACCTCTTTGATTGATTTGCTAGCCCCAAAGCCAGCGGAACGAATATTGGATATTGGGTGTGGCTCGGGAGAATTGACGGTTGTAATAGCCGCACTGACCAGTGAAGTGATCGGAATGGATCTTTCACCATCTATGGTTCAAAAGGCACGTACTCAATTTCCATCGCTTAGTTTTCGAATTGGCGATGCGAGCAATTTTAAATTTGAAAAGCAATTTGATGCTATTTTTTCAAACGCTACTTTACATTGGGTTCCAGACTATAAAAAAGCGGCTCGGTGCATGTATGATAATTTGGTTTTGGGAGGTAGGGTAGTAGTTGAATTTGGTGGTAAGCACAATGTTCAAGCGATTACAGATAGGCTTCGCAGCACGCTAAGGCAATGGGGTTATACCGATCAAGCAGCTTTAAATATTTGGTATTTCCCTTCAATTGGCGCGTATACATCGGTTTTAGAATCAGTTGGTTTCAAGGTGACTTTTGCGCAATGGTATGACCGTCCTACTGAATTAGTAGATGAAGAAGAAGCTATTTTAGATTGGTTGTCGATGTTTGCAAAACCTTTTTTCAAGGGAGTAGCCGACAAAGACTGCATCGAAATAAAAAACGAAGTACAGAAACACCTTGCAGAACAATTGTTCAGTAACGGTAAATGGTATGCAGATTATAAGAGAATACGTGTGGTTGCCTATAAATAATGGTAAGGCCCGTTAAGGAAACATCCTTATTAGTAAAGTAGCTCGTGGCAAGCCCACTAGGCATAAAAGGAAACTCAACATTGATTTCGACACAGGCTTGTCGTACAGGCGTCGGAGCATTATAAATCTCGATTATCGAGTAAAATAGATTAGAATAGTAAAAAATGGAAAAGCAATGGTTTACCATTTCGGTATACTCCGAAAATAATGTGGGGTTACTGAATAGAATATCTGGTATATTTTTAAAAAGGCACATTAACATTGAGAGCTTAAATGTATCTAAATCAGAGATTGATGAAGTCTCCAAGTTTACCATAGTGGTGCATACAACTGAAAGGTGGGTAAACAATATTGTGGGGCAGATCGAAAAGCAGATTGAAATCATTCGGGCTTTTTATCACACCGACGAAGAGACTATTTATCAAGAGTCCGCCTTGTTCAAGATTGCATCGAACCTCTTGTTCGACGAACGACGGATACAAAATATTATAAAGGATAACAATTCGCAGATCGTTACAGTGGCGAGAGATTTTTTCGTCATTGCCAAAAGTGGTAGAAGAAATGAAATCGATGAAATGTACGAACAGCTAAAGCCTTTTGGAATTATGCAGTTCGTTCGATCCGGGCGTATTTCGGTATCCAAGGAAGTAATGCAAATAAGTGCACTTTTAAATGAATTTCAAGAACATTAAGAATTAAATAAATATACTTCCACTTAAGTGGAAATAAAATCAAAGAGAATAAAAATGGCAAATTATTTTAATACACTATCGTTACGGGACCAATTGACTCAATTGGGGAAATGTAGGTTTATGGAATCTAGTGAGTTCTCCGATGGCGTATCAGCTTTAAAGGGAAAGAAAATTGTTATTGTGGGTTGTGGTGCACAAGGTTTAAACCAGGGTTTGAATATGCGCGATTCTGGTTTGGATATTTCCTATACGCTTCGTGCGGCTGCAATTGAAGCAAAAAGACAATCGTTTTTGAATGCCTCTGAAAATGGGTTCACCGTGGGAACCTATGAAGAACTGATCCCTAGTGCAGATGTGGTAATCAACCTAACACCCGATAAACAACATACTAATGTAGTTACCGCTATTATGCCACTAATGAAAAGGGGTGCTACTTTATCCTATTCACATGGTTTTAATATTGTAGAAGAAGGCATGCAGGTACGGGAAGATTTGACCGTAATTATGGTGGCTCCCAAATGTCCTGGGTCGGAAGTGCGGGAAGAATACAAAAGAGGTTTTGGAGTACCGACCTTGATCGCGGTGCATCCAAATAACGATCCGCAGGGCAAAGGCTCTGAACAGGCCAAGGCATATGCTGTGGGAACGGGTGGTCATCGAGCAGGTGTATTGGAATCTTCCTTTGTCGCAGAAGTGAAATCAGATTTGATGGGAGAGCAAACCATTTTATGTGGTTTGTTGCAAACAGGTTCTATTCTGTGTTTTGATAAAATGATGGAAAAAGGAATCGATGCAGGGTTCGCTTCCAAGTTGATTCAATATGGATGGGAGACCATAACAGAAGGAATGAAATATGGTGGGATTACCAATATGATGGATCGTTTGTCAAATCCTGCAAAAATAAAGGCATTTGAACTTTCTGAAGAATTGAAAACGATTATGCGCCCGCTGTTTCATAAACATATGGATGATATTATGACAGGGCATTTTTCCAAAACTATGATGGAAGATTGGGCCAATGATGATAAAAATCTTTTAACATGGCGAGCCGCAACCGGCGAGACTGCCTTTGAAAAGACTCCGGCCGGGAACGATGCCATTTCAGAGCAAGACTATTATGACCATGGCGTTTTAATGGTTGCGATGGTAAGGGCCGGTGTTGAATTGGCGTTCGAATCAATGACCGAATCCGGTATCATTGATGAGTCGGCCTACTATGAGTCACTTCATGAGACTCCGCTAATCGCTAACACCATTGCAAGAAAGAAACTATTTGAAATGAACCGGGTAATCTCTGACACTGCCGAATACGGTTGTTATTTATTTGATCATGCCTGTAAACCCTTGCTGGCCGATTTTATGACCAAAATAGATACCGATGTAATTGGAAAAGCATATGGAAAAGGGCAGAACCTTCAAGTTGACAATGCAAAATTGATTATGGTAAACAAAACATTGCGGGAACATCCTGTAGAAACTGTAGGTGCCAGGTTAAGGGCGTCGATGACTGCAATGAAACCAATTGTTTAACGCCTTAATCCCTGTGCAATCAGGGATTTTTTATTGCTATTTTTTATAAATTAAAATTGAACCTATGAGTACTGAAAAAGCTGGTATACCTTCTGAATTTCAAATGGGGGCGCCCATACATCAAAATACATATTTAGTTAATGGCGAATTAAAAGAATGGAAGGGAAATACTACTGAAGTGTTTTCTACCATTTCAGCAACTTCGACCTATGCCCCAACTTTATTGGGAAGTATACCGGATATGGGAGAGCCAGAAGCACTAGGTGCTTTAGACGCAGCTCTTGAAGCGTATGATAAAGGAAAAGGTGTATGGCCGACGATGCACGTAAAAGATCGTATTGAAAGCATGGAGAAGTTTGTAAAACAAATGGAAACCAAACGGGAAGAAATTGTGAAGTTGTTAATGTGGGAAATTGGAAAATCCTTGCCCGATTCTCAAAAAGAATTTGACCGCACCGTCGAATATATTTATGATACGATTGAAGATTACAAGCAACTAGACCGTGATTCGGCCAAGTTTCAGAAGAATCAAGGAGTATATGCCCATGTGAAGCGAGGCCCATTAGGGGTTGTGCTTTGCTTGGGGCCTTACAATTATCCACTAAATGAAACCTTTGCCCTTTTGATACCCGCGATTATTATGGGGAATACAGCTATTTTTAAACCCGCCAAGCATGGTGTTTTATTAATTACGCCACTCTTGGAAGCCTTTCAAAATAGTTTCCCAAAAGGAGTAATAAATGTACTGTTTGGTCGTGGTAGAGCTGTGGCGGCACCTATTATGCAAACAGGAAAAGTAGATGTACTGGCCCTCATAGGCAACAGTAAATCGGCAAATGCTTTGCAAAATCAGCATCCCAAGAGCAATCGCTTGCGATTGGTACTAGGGTTGGAAGCCAAAAACCCGGCAATTGTGCTTCCGGACGCAGATTTAGACCTGACCATTGATGAAGTAGTGGCGGGAACCACCTCTTTTAATGGACAACGATGTACGGCCCTAAAAGTGGTTTATTTGCATGAAGAGGTAAGAGAGAACTTTCTTAAGCAATTTGCTGATAAAATTGATGCACTCAAGTTTGGAAACCCTTGGGAAACGGGTGTAAAACTTACCCCCTTACCAGAACCTGGCAAACCTGCTTATATTCAGGAACTAATTGATGATGCCTTGGCAAAGGGGGCAAAGATTATCAATAAAAAAGGAGGGCAACATTTTGACAATTACATTTGGCCAGCCGTGCTTTATCCCGTTACCAGGGATATGCGTGTGTATCAAGAAGAACAATTTGGCCCTGTGATACCTGTACTTTCCTTTGATGATATCGAACAGCCTTTAGATGATATGGCCGAAAGTAATTACGGACAACAAGTAAGCCTCTTTGGAAAAGACGTGTACACCCTTTCTCCGTTGATCGATACCTTGGTGAACTTAGTGTGTCGTGTAAATTTGAACAGTTCTTGTCAACGGGGCCCGGATGTGTATCCGTTTACCGGAAGAAAAGATTCAGCACAAGCGACCCTAAGTGTTCATGATGCGCTACGATCTTTTTCGATTCGAACCTTTGTTGCTTTCAAAGACAATGAACTAAACAATGAAACCGTGCAACAATTGTTAGAGGCCAAACTTTCGAACTTCGTGAGTACCGATTATATTTTGTGACAATTCATTGGTAAACACTATAAAATACCTTAAAAGTTCCGTTTAATTTAAATAGACGGAACTTTTGTATTTCCTATCTTCATTCCCCAAAATAAGGAGAATGCCACTGCATATAACTTCGCGTTTTTTAGCCCGTTTACAGAATAGTACTAGAGTTCCTTTGCCAATTTTAAAGCTTTCAATCGTAAGCTTTATCCTATTGACTCAGTTTTGTAGGGGACAAGATGTTATTGAAGTAGTAGACGTTACCAGTACTTTGGATAACATATCTCTGGAAGTCGATAGATTCAAATCGCCCAAAGAAGTAGATGGTTCAAAGAGTTCGCAGACACCTGTCCCCGACATAATTTATCCCAATTTTGTTGCACCGAAATACGATACTCGAATTACCGGTTACTCGGTTGGTACCGCGCCCAGTCCCAGGGGAAAGGGCGTTATTGGGTATGTATCCGATCCAAACAATTATATTCCTTTTGATGATGAGTTACGGATAAATAAACTGCTTTATAGTTTAGAGAAACAATCTACTGCAGAGGTAGCCATTGTGATGCTTCCAAGCATCGGTGCGGAGGTGCCTAAAGATTTTGCAGTAAGACTTTTTGAAAACTGGAGTATTGGAAAAGAGGACACTGATAATGGCTTACTTATCGTAACAGTGATGGACCAACGCCGCACCGAATTTGAAACGGGCTACGGTTTAGAATCTATTTTAACCGATGTAATTTGTTTTAGAATTGGTACCCAATAAGTAGTGCCCTATTTTAAACAGGGCAACTATGGCGAGGGTATGGTTGCTGCCGTACAGCGAGTAAAGCAGTTTTTGGAAGACCCCGACTCCGTAGCGGAGATTTACTCGAACGAAGTGCGGTTTGAATCAGATTCAGGCGCCAACTTTTTAGGGATGGCATTGGGACTTTTTTTGTTGATTTATGGTCTTATATGCTCGGTTTCGGGTATTTTACAATACAATTTCTTGTTTTATAAAATCTTGATGGTAACATTCTAAAAAGGAAAACCCAAGTCTAACTTTCTTAAAAAAACTGTAATCCTTGTTAGATGGTTCCACAATTCACAAATAGTTTAACTAAAAACTTATTTTGATGTAATCCTCCTGTAAAGGACCTCTTGTATTTTTTTAACTTTCTTTTATGACTTTAGCAATTGGGGGACTTCCCCTGTTTTCTATACTAGAATGCAAAGAGTTAAATCTGTCGAAAAGTAGTAAGTGAAGGTAAAGGTTTATGGAAAATAATAACGAAAGTACATCGGATGCCCATTTTGATGATTTAGATGTACCTCCGCTACCATCTGCTTTTGGCCTCGGGGAAAATGAGGGATCGGGCCAAGAACACCCGGTTCATGACAGTGCATCGGCAGAGCCACTGACCTTGGATGGGACCCCTATTTTTTTAGATCCAGGCGAACACCTGGGGCCTACAGAAAATATTGACCGTGACCCTTTGGATGATTTAGATGTACCCGGGTCAACAGCTATAGCCGGGGAAAACGAGGAATCGGGCCAAGGGCAATCCGATCTAGACCCTGCCCGACGAAGCGGGCCATCTAGAATAACGAATCAACA
>CALLVX010000075.1 GCA_938010765.1 uncultured Flavobacteriaceae bacterium
TAAGATAAAAGCGAAATACCTGCAACTATACCTCAATGAGTTCGTCTACAAGCTTAATAGAAGGTATTTTGGTGAAAGAATATTTGATAGGTTAGTAATAGCAAGCATTACAGCAAGTGGACATTAAACGGATATACAAAAGACCAATCAAAATATTCCTTATTCTGTGCATTTATACTTTCTTCCTCCGTAATACCCGTAATCTCAACCTCTGCCGTGGCGATTAAGGTTGCAGTCATATCCTTCTCATATTGTGTTACATCCCAAAGAAGTTCTTTGGTGCTTCGCTGGTCGATACCAGCCTGTATGTATCTTTTTTTTGCATTCTCCTCACGGTCTTTGTCCGCTGGGTGGGTAGCCCACATTTTTGGAGGATTGTAGGTGCGTGAAACAAAAATCCTACTACTATCATGGCTGGCCGAAGGAATCTTGGGCGATTTCCCATAGGTTTCATCATCTAACAACCATGCCATTTTATGAATGTAATTCGTCTGCAACGCATACATATTCGGTACAGCATACTTATTGCTCAATTGACTATTAACGACCGATACCGCGTTATCATACGCTTCATCGGCAATTTGTAACTTGTAAAGCGCGTGAATCAAGGCATCGCTTACTGTCATCGAAACGGCGACTAGATCTGCTTGAAACTCCATTTCCCTAGAAAGGGCCCTTTCGGCGATAGACACTACACTGAAGCAAGTTTCAACAAGGGAACGAATAACCCATACCAGAATTTGCAAAATCCAGCCGATCCAAGCGATGCGAATATCAAAACTGGAGATTCCAGATAAAAGTGAATCCAAAATATCTCGCTTGCCCACAATGCGTGCCGCAATTTGTTGTGCAGTATATACATAACGCCCCAAGAGCATCGAGCGCTGCGCGAAATGGCCGTATTCATGCGCAAGAACTGCCTTGAACTCCCCTAGACTTAATACATTCACAAGCCCCAGACCAATTTCTAGATTCTTCTTCGAGGGGAATAACAAGTTTAGAAAAGATAAGTCATAAGAAACGCTTGCATTCACCCTGTCCGTCAAAAAAACTTTATGGGGTCTTGGTGAACCGGCTTCGTCGGCAAGTTTGTACAAATAGGCGAAAAGAACGGGTTCTTCTTTTTCTGTTACGTAGCGCCGCATCGGGTTTTCTTCACGCTTGGTTAAGAAAAAGAGTGTCTTCGCCAAAAAAAGTGAAAGAAAGGCAAAACCAGCGCCCAAACCGTAATTTAGGAAGCTTCCGGTGCCTCTGAACAAATTGTAGGCCAATCGCCCAAACTAAAACGTCAGAAAAAAATACAAAGAAATAAATGCGATCAATGCAAGTACCGAAAGCCAAACGTGTTTCTTAAATAATTTGGTTGGTTTGGTAAGTTCTTTAGGCACATTTTGAGGGCCGGGGGTATACAAACTGGTCATAAGGGTTGGTATCAATTGACAAAATGGTCGTTAACTACAACGCGGTAATTTAAAATTTCTTACACAAAAAACCCATCTAAAAAACTCCCGTCTTTTAATTCAAAACATACTTGGTATTTATGCCTCGGCAAAATATACTTTTTGCAAAGAACACTTTTGTGGAAAACCGCAACGCAAATCGGAAGCTTCTGCTTTTGAGAAAAGTAGTAGACAATAATATATAGTTGTTAAAAGAACCCTAATCAAAACTGACCAAAAACAGGATGGATGCAAAAATTATCTACTTGCCAATTCGGGCCCTTCATAGGTGACCCTATAAATGGCATCACCAAAGTCATCCGAAATTAGCAACGAGCCATCTTTCAAGAATAATAAGTCGACCGGTCTTCCGAAACGTTCTTGGGAGGCTTCGTCGAGCCAACCTTCTAAAAAGGTATCGTAGGCGACGGCCTTGTTATCCTCCAACTGAACTAGGCTGATTTTATAACCCACTTTTTCGGTTCGGTTCCAAGAACCATGTTCTGCTATAAAGGCGTAGTTCTTATACTTTTCAGGAAACATCTCGCCCGTAACAAATTTTACACCCAAAGGCGCAACATGGGCCCCCAAAGCTTGTACAGGTGCAATAAATTCGGCACAATCCTTTTGACTTCCGAATTCGGGGTCTTTTACTACGCCCCCATGGCAAAACGGATACCCAAAATGTTGCCCGGCTTCAGTTACTTGGTTTAACTCACAAGGAGGAATATCATCCCCCAGCATGTCCCGCCCATTATCGGTAAAATACATATCGCCGGTTTCAGGGTGCCATGTAAAGCCTACGGAATTACGCACACCATGGGCATAAATCTCCCGATTGCTTCCGTCGGGGTCCATACGGGTAATGGTAGCAAATCGTTTATCGGCAACCGTAGAATCACAGATATTACAGGGGGCACCCACTGGAACGTATAATTTATTATCCGGGCCAAAAGCAATGTATTTCCAACCATGGTGAAATTCTGTGGGATAATCGTCATATACTACCGTTGGCTCCGGTACTTGGTTCAATTGAGACTCAATATTGTCGTAGCGCAATAAGCGTCCTACCTCCGCTACATATAGCGCCCCATCTTTAAAGGCAATTCCGTTGGGGACTTCTAAGGTAGTATCCAATACAATGACATTGTCCGCCTTAAAGTCCTGATCTCTGTCTTGAATCGCATAGACGGTATTTTCATTTCTTGTACCAACGAAAAGGGTACCATTCTCCCCCATGGCCATTGAACGCGCGCCATCGATATTATCGGCATATACTTCAATTTTAAAACCTTCCGGAAGTTTTAATTTATCGATCGGCAACAGCGAAGCAGGTTCATGATATTGCACCAAAGGAGTTTCCTTTGGTTTCTCTTCAGCTTGTTGTTTACAAGAGACTACTGCAATACATAAGAGAATGATAAGTAGAACGTTTTTTGAGAAAAGACGAATTTTCATAAGGATCCTTTTTTAGTTCGGAAAAGTTATCGGATTGCCGGCGACCTCATAATCCGACCTAAAAATACTACTTCTGGTGTTTCCGTAATTTATTTTTAAAGAAAATTGAAGCTTAGCGTATTTCCAACTTATACCCAACACCATGTACATTGGTCAATTTTATAGTTTCGTCGCCCTGCAGTTTCTTGCGTAATTTAGAGATATAGGTATCTAAACTTCTACCAACGATTACGCCATGATCTTCCCAAACCTTTTTCATAAGGGTCTCTCGCTGAATGACCTCGTTAGGTTTTTCGGAGAATAATACCAGTAGCTCGCATTCCTTTCGAGATAAATTAATCTCTGTTTCACTTTTATGCAATTTGTTTTGTTCGGGATAAAATTTAAAACTTCCCAAGGCAATGTAATTTTCGTTTTTGGCATGAGGGCCAGACTGACTTTTTCGGAAGTAAACAAATGCCAATATAGCTGCAAAGCCCAGCGCCGGGATATATACCAGGGCCGTATTAGCCGTGGCAGGTGCTGGCGCCTTCGTAAACCGAACACTAACCGTATAACAAGCTTTTGGCAGCACTCTGCCCTGGCAAGGAACAATTCCCCTTGCTTCCTGTTCACGGATCAGATAGCTATAGGCAACGGCTACATCTTCACATCGCACCAGTTCGGTAATATAATGCGATGGAAGTTCTGCTTTTTGAAAACTGCTTTTTATAATGGTCACCAAACTATCGGGCTCTATGGCCAAGGGTCTCTCAAAAGACAATTGATACTTTAATTCATCGATTACCACTACCGGCTGTACCAAAGAAGTGGAATCGTTGTTGGCCAATAACAATTGATGCCCCGCCTCCCGCAAGGCCACTTTAGCAGTTTCTGAAAAAGTATCATGGTCATTTGAACAGGAAGTGAGATCCACGAACACTAGTAGACAAATGACACTTCTAAATAGAAAATAGGTAGTCTTATGCATATCTAAGCGTAAATAACATACAATTTCATGACTTTTTACACTTGTTGACACTTCTTTTACACTCTTTTGACATTTACAACTCGCGGTAGGCCCTAATTTTACGCTATCATCTAAAACGAACATTACTATATCAATTAATTTTTTAAATCTAAAAAGCATGAATCGACTTTTAATGAGTATGCTACTTATAGCAAGCATGGGTTGCCAATCAAACAAAAAACAATCTTTGGCACTATTGGCCAGTAGCACAACAGTTGTTCCGGAGCATCTAAAAACACCCGTAGTCACCTATGGAACTTCGGAAACAGAAGAGCCCTATGAGTTACATCTTAAAATGAACAAACTTGAAAATGATAGGTATGATCTTGTAGTTCGTGTAAACTTAAACCAGGGTTGTTCTTTCGTATCGCCCAATTCGAAAGGAAATTTTTCAGGTATATTCACCCTCACCATAAAAGACTCCGACAAACTAGAGAAAATGGCGAGTCTTATCGAAACACCCCGCTCGGTAGAAGAATATGACCCGCATCCGTTTGTAGACGGCTACGTAAATTGGGTTCGCCAAACTACTACCTACAACCAGCAATTGAAGCGTACCGGTGAAGACAACTTTAAAGTGTCCGGTATGATACAATTTACGATCGAACCCCGCTGTACACTCGAACAAATACCTTTCATTATTTCGTACGATAATGGTAAAATGAAGGTTGAAATAGATAGTTGCTAGAAAAATTCGACATATTACCTCTTGATATTACAAAAAAAGCCATCTGAATTCAGTTGGCTTTTTTTGAATTAATATATACCATTTCACCCTTTGAATTGTTAAAAATGTAATTTAAGAATAGTCTATGCAGGTCTTTGATAGCGAAGGCTTATGTATTTTGTTGGCCACGAAAAAATCATCTAGGAAGGTAGAGATCAGTGCGTTTATGACTATAAAAATAGTTTTACTACTATATTTATAGTCATAACTAAGAATTTATACTATATTTGCCGTATGAGCGAACTAACAAAAGCAGAAGAACAGGTAATGCACTATGCTTGGAAGCTGAAAAAAGCCTTTCTAAAAGACATAGTGGAACAGTTTCCAGAACCCCGTCCGGCCTACACGACCATTTCTACCGTTGTGCGTGTTTTGGTACGAAAAGGGTTTTTAAAGTATGATACGTTCGGGAAGATTCGCCACTACTTCCCTACCATCTCCAAAGAACAGTATTTTAAAAAACATATGAATTCGGTAATCACCAATTTTTTTAGTGGCTCTAAAAGCAAGTTTGCCCATTTCTTTACCGAAGACGAGGATTTGAACTTGACAGAACTTGAAGAAATAAAACAACTAATAGATCATAAAATTGAAAAATTAAAAGGGAACAATGACTAGTTTTTTTATCTACTTACTACAGGTAAGTGTTATTTTTACCCTGCTTTGCCTGTTCTATCGCCTGCTTCTAAGTAAACTTACCTTTCATGGGGCCAATAGATGCACCTTGGTACTCTTGCCTTTGGTATCGACAGTCTTGCCATTCATAGAACTTGGACAAATAGTCCCGTTCGTTCATCCTGAAGGGCCCTTTACCGCCTTAGACCTTTCATCATTCAAAATTGGGCAGACTTCCCCTATCGTGAATGAGCCGTCGCTTTCGAATAAGAAAGAGCTACTTGGCGTCACTTCCAATAATTGGCTACTTATACCCTACCTTATAGGATGCATGCTGGTATTTATTCGGCTTGCTAGAACCACCAAAAACATTTTTCGTACCAAGCAAAGTTCTTATAAGGTTAGTATTAACAACACCCCGGTTTATGTGGCACCCGTTGCGGAACCTTTGACATATTTTAACTGGATCTTTATTCCTGAATTGCAAATAAACACCGTAGACCCTCTTATTCTTACACATGAAGCGGCCCATGTTCGGCTAAGGCATACCCTAGATTTACTAGTGGTTGAGCTGTATGCCCTCGTATTTTGGTTCAACCCTGCGGTATACTTTTATAGAAAGAGCCTAATCGCACTTCATGAATTTCAGGCAGACCAAGAAGTCTTGACCAAAAACATACAGCCGGCAGACTACTTGCAACTTATGCTGCAAACTCTTGAAAACAAAAATAAACGTCCAACACTTAGTTACTTTAATAATTCAATCATCAAAAAACGAATAGACATGATCACTAAAATCAAATCAAAAAAAGGCAAGGCGTTTAACTATAGCCTACTAGTTACTACGGCAATTATCATTTCTTTGGCCTTTTCCAGGCCAGCAATTCCCGAGGAAACGGCACCTTACAAAGCTGTGCTTTTCCTAGAATCAACCAATACCGTACCTAACAATTTTCCTTTGGAAACCTATGAGCCCGCAAATATTACCAGTACGTTCGGTAAAAAAATACGACAACCTAAAACGAAGCGCTTTGTCATGCACCATGGCATTGATATTCGAGCGTCGGAGGGAACCCCTGTTCTTGCCACTGCAGATGGTACGGTGTTAAAGGCAGGTTCCGAAAATAACTGGGGCAATTTGATCGTATTGGCACACCCCGATGGCTACCAAACATGGTACGCGCATCTGAGCGGATTTGAAACAAGTGAAGAACAGACGGTCAAGAGCGGCGATATTATTGGCTATGTCGGCAACACCGGGCGTTCCTCCGGTCCACATTTGCATTATGAGGTACGCAAAGATGACAAGCGATTAGATCCAATGGACTTTTTTAATAACTAATCTCTTTTGAAAAGAAAGTACCGTATGAGAAAGAGAGGTTTTTTTACGATAGTCGTTCTTATTTTTACCATCGGGTTATCGGCGCAAAAAACGGTCAGCTTTACCTTTGATGACGGCAATGTGAACGATCGTCCTGGGTACACTTTTCAGGAATGGAACGCGGTTTTACTAAAAAAACTCTGGGAAGCCGATGTGAAAGCGATGTTATTTGTAGCGGGAAAAGGAAAGAACAATGAAAAGGGATCCCATCTACTTAGCACCTGGAACGATGCCGGCCATGCAATTGCCAATCATACTTGGAGTCATTCGAACTATAGCAATCCAAAACTCATGTATCCTATTTTTCGAGATGACATCCTTCGTGCCGACACCCTCCTTACTCCCTATTCCAATTTTAAAAAATTCTTCAGATACCCGTATTTAAAAGAGGGCGAAACAATAGAAAAGGTAGATAGCCTCCGAACTTTTCTTAGTTCGCAGGGGTATCGAAACGGGTATGTTACCATTGACGCTTCCGACTGGTATATCGACAGTCGTTTGCTTGCTAGGCTGAAAGCAGATGCCGGGGCCGACCTATCCGTGTATAGAAACTTTTATTTGAAGCATATTTTGGAACGTGCCGAATTCTATGAAAATTTGTCCTATAAATTGAATGGCAGGCACATTCCCCATACGCTCTTACTACACCACAATATACTCGCTGCGCTATTTATTGATGACCTGATACAACTTTTTCAGGAGAAGGGATGGGAAATCGTTTCTGCCGAAGAAGCCTTTTCGGACCCCATTTATAGTCAAACCCCAATGTATGCCGGCGAGAGTCTTATTTATGCTTTGGCAAAAGATTCGGGTAAATACGAACACTTACTCCGATATCCCGCAGAAGATAGCCGATATGAGAAAGCAGCTATGGACGCCTTAGGCCTGTAAACATTACCTCTTTACATACGGCCTCATGGTTTTCCAGTAGGCAAAATCAACATTTTCAAGGATTTTCCAACATCTATTCACACACTACCTTTATCAAAGAATCGATTCTACACGGCGGAAACCGAAAAGCCGATTGATAAAGAGAGTAGGTAAACACTATTAATCTTATACTATGAAAACCCTAAAATTAAGATCTATTTTTTATGGCCTATTAGCTGTTGGAATGTTGTCCCTTTTTGTGGTCTCTTGTGATCGAGATCAGGCCGAAGACCCTGTTCAAACAGAAACTGACATTGCCCAAGCTTTAGAGAATGATGAAGACGCCCTTAAAATGATCGATTTGGTCGAAACAAACGCGAACGAGCTCTTGCAAGCAATGAAAAAGTCAAATATGAGTGCAGAAAATTTTAGAAGTCTTTACGAAACCGGTGATGACACTCAAATTGCGCAAATCCTTAATTTAGATGCAGCAGTACTCACAGAAAGAGGTGCTAAAATCATGGCATTGGCGCAAAAAGTGAACGCCAAGTATCCTAATTTAGAAAGTCTGGTAGCAGATGATCAGGTCTACGAAGACCCTTTTGTCATTATGCAATATCAGCTAGAGTCATCAGGCAAGGATAAATGCAGTGGATGGAGAAACTGGAGGAATATTGGAAAATACACGGTATGTGTGGCCGCCTGCGCAACTTCCACCGCCGGTACCGCATACGTACTTTGTAGTTTGGTTTGCTACTGGAGCTTTTGTACCTAAAATAACATCTTAATCACAAAAGAGAGGAGTATCCAACCGATGGATACTCCTTTTTTAGTAAACCAATTAAAAAAAAGAGTTTTAAAACACCAAAAACCATTTTCCATATCATATCCTCAGCTAAAAAATTAGTTGCGTTTCGCTGGTTTCCCCATGGTCAAATGTTTCCAAATCTACTACCCGATACAGCTCATTTCGTTTAAAGAAAATTCTACGATAGCACCATCAGTTGCTTTTATGTATTCCTTCAAATGGGTATTTGCCATATGCACTTGCCATAATTCCCTGCTCGACCAATTCTCAAAGAATAAAAACAGATTAGGGTTTTCATTGTCTTGGTGTAAATCATAGTTAATACAGCCTTCTTCTGCTCTTGTCGTATCAATTAATTTTAGTAATTCTGATTTTACCAGCTCTCGCTTTTCTTCCTTCACCAAAATTTTGGCGACGATGGTCAATTGCTTGTTATCCATGTTTTTTTTATAGCACAAAGATATTGGAAGAAATTATCACAATAAGATAAACTACCAATATTCAGAAACTTTGCTTTCGATGTTTAAACAGGCTGTATCCACTCTATTGGCATACTACTACCCTTTGTCTTTGTGGAGCCAATTGTTCTTTATCCTCCTTCAAACCAGTGTTTAAACTGAACAACTTTCTCCCTGCTTACCACAAGTTCATTTTCGGTCTTGGGCTGAAGGGTAAGTTTTAGGCGTCTGTTGGAATAGACAATTACGTCTTCTATAGCGTTTAGTTGGACAATATAACTTCGATTGGTGCGCAAAAACTGATTGGGATTCAATAGCTCTTCCAAAGCCTCCAAGGTATAGTCTATCAAGTACTTTTTACCGTTGGCACTTCGCAGATATACGTCCCGCCCTTCTGCATAAAAATAAGCAATGTCCTCGCTGGGAATCGAATGTATATGATTTCCCATTCGTACCAAAAAAAGGATCTTTATATTTCTTTTTACTAAGTTGTTGTACCACAGGTCCCAAATCAGCTGGTTTTGAAAACTGCTCTTGCAAGGCCTTTAATTTTTTCAAGGCCTGGGATAAATCGGTAAAGGTGATCGGTTTAAGAAGGTAGTCGATGCTGTTTACCTTAAAGGCATCGATAGCGAATTCATCAAAGGCAGTTGTGAAAATGACCGGTTTTTTCACATGTACATTTGAGAATATTTCAAAACTTAATCCATTGGTCAATTGTACATCCATAAAAAAGAGATCCACGGAATCTTGGTTTTCACTAATCCATGGAATGGCGGTTTCCAAGGTAATAAGCGGTCTATAAGCGTGTTGCTATTATGAATACAGTAGCATAGGAAGATTCCCAACAATCCGCTCAGAAACAATTCCCCATTGTATTGGAAACCACTAAAGTTGATAAAACCATAGATCAGTATTCCAAAAAGGAAGCCCACAAAAACAAAGATAAAGTGCTTTCTCACGGTTGGTCGGTACAAGAGTTCAGTAGAAATCAACTTCATACCATCAAAATACTAAATAGTAAGCTATTCTAGGCTTGTATTCTGGTGGTCGAAGTAAAGGTGGTTATTGAATGGCCCGCATGGCCCTTCCAAAATACGTCTCTGATGAAATGGTATTACAGGCCTTACTGTATGCCTCTTTTGAGGCACCTCCCTTTTCCCTAACTACCGGGGCAAAGGCCAACAATGAATTGGCATGGTGGGAATCAGAGCTAAAACTACTGGTAGCGTTTAGAATCTGGGCCAACTCATCTGTACTAAAAGTCTGCTTGGCCAATTGCTTAAACACCGAGGCTCTATGGCTATCGGAATTCATTCCCCGAATGGCCTCCAATAAAACTGGTAAATTACCAGACTGTAGGTCTTGCTTCTGAGCAACGTTCATTAACACCTGTCCTTTGTGATAGTCCGAACTTATATTGTCATCGGCCAAAAGCAAGGTTTCCCGAAGGTCGTCACTATTCAATTTGTTCTTTAAAAGGTCTTTTAGGATATCGGCACTGTGATGATCAGAGTCGATACCTGACATGGAAGCTACAAAGGCGCTGTAACCTTTTGAATTTAGCCCTTTTGAAGCCAAGGCCGCTTTCAAAACCTCCGCCTTATGGTAGTCGGAACTAATATAACGAGAGGTGGATACCAAGAGATTCACATTGTCTTCATCGAGCGTTCTGTTTTTCAAAACAGTAAGTAAGATATCCGACTTGTGATAATCCGAGTCGATATCATTGGTTATCTTAAAAAGCGATTTTATCTGGGATTGCGATATGTTCCCATCTTTGACCGACTGCTTTAAAATATCCGATTTATGGTAATCCGAATGAATGGCACCGGCGGCTTGTATATAGGCAGTTGTGGTGGCTTCGGTCCCCAAAAAGGCCTTTGTATTATGCTTAAGAATATCGGCCCTATGATAGTCCGATTCGATATCATCCGCTACGACCGTCAAAATAGTGGATAGGTTTTTACTATTTGGTTTTTTTTGAAGCAACAATTTGATGTAGGCGGTTTTAACATATTCACTATCAATGTTTTCAACTTCTTTTAGAACTGCGTAGGTGCCTCCTTTTTTATAAATGCGATCTACCCGTTGCTTAGCTCCAATGCTTGTAGAGCGCAGTACTTCCGGCAGTATTTCTGCCAACCACTTTCTTCCTTCGGTCTCGAAACTTATTGACGAACTTCCTACATAGTATTTTTTGATGAGTTTACCACCGGCACCCGGTTCCATATAGATGCGTCTTCGATTCCCGAAGGCCGATTTCTTAACTTCGAAATACCCGCCTTTAGAAATTGCAATAATGTCTTTGTCGTCATCGGATATAGAAATATCTCCCTCGTATTCCAACGAAAAGCTATTCGAGCGGCCATTCTTTACTGAAATCTTAGTCTTGCCATTTTTACTGGAATGAACATTTACCGATGTATTACGGCTTTGTGCCTGGATTGCAGGCGTTGCTAACCAGAGTAGTAGCAAGAGGGGCACGAGTTTAAGTAAAATACCCAAGAAAATTTTTAATAGATTGATCATGATTGTTCGTTTTCTGATTGATGATGAAGCAAAGATGCAGGCAATTTACCTTCTCTAAAAATAAAATGTAATGAATTGGCCCTTCTTTGTAGTGAATTGTACAAAACCAACTAAACACTATTAAAGTTCTGGAGTACGGCCACTATTTTCATACACTGCTTGTCTAAACCAAGACAAGTCTCACACCCCTAAAGCTCCTAATCATCAATTTGAATACTTCTCGATCAATAACTCCATAAGCATAAAGGATACCATCCCATACAAACATAATAGGCAGAGAGAAAAACACCTACCGTAGAAATAACCATACAACTGGTTGCTTTATTGGTCCGTATTTTTATAAAAAGTAACGTTCGAAAATAACGCGGTAATTGGAAATAGGAGTAACACCATCTCCTATCCTTGGTAACAGTTTTGGCTTACGCCTACCTAGAATTACCATAGCAGGTTGAAAATCTGTAATCTTATTTTCAATCCGATTCTTAATATTCCCAAAATCCATTTTATGAGTAATCTTAACACCTTCTTCTTTTGCAATAGGGGCCATGAAGTTTTCTGCCATTTTTTTATTCTCCCGATAACTTTCGCGAAGTTTCCTGCTTAAGGTGAGCTGATTCTAATTCTCTGCAAAAAACCGGCCGACTTTACATGGTATGCTTCAATAGTGCCATTGATAAGCTTCGATAATTTTGCGGCGTTGCGAAGTGCAATCGAGGATGCTTCGGTTAAATCTAGTAAAACCAAAATTCGATAATCTTTAACAATGCTTATAAAACAATGCTTTAGGCATTCGAAATTTTTGAGGACGTTCCTTAAACAGTTTTTTTATCGCTTGTGGGTAGGTTTATTTTTGATTAGGATTGGAGGCGTTAGAAACGTAGAATTCTTTCTCTATAGACTAACTAATACTTTTATATCACCTTAAATCCCACAACTTTTTGACCCGATACATTTTTTTGTCATAACTTTGATTTTTAACGGTTTCGACAAGCCTATTTTCTGCTTCCCTTTACCACAACACCTATGTTGGCAGTGTAGGAATACATGTTGTAAATACAAAAAAAAGGAAGGTAGAAAAATGACACCTTTCCAAGAAGTCACACTCATATCAGCACAAAAGTGTGGATGACTATTATTTTACCTTAGTTTAGGTTACATTTGAAGCATTCGAATAGCGCTTTCCCGACCGGATGATTTCAAAAATCAAAAACTACCTTCAAAGACCCTACCCGTTCTATTACCAAAACAAATGGCATATTCCATTATTGCTCAGTACTGTTTTTATAGGCAGTTTTGGCTTTAGCTATTTTTTTGAACCCTTCGTGGTGAACAGAACGGAACATCGACTTCCCTATTTCTGGATCTGCATTATACACGCAGCAAATTCTTTTGTAATCGGGATTATATACTTCCTTATACTACACTATCGCGCAAAGGATGAAAGAAGTTGGACACTAGGGAAGGAGTTATTTCACCTCTCATTTCTACTATTGCTTATAGGTATAGGAAGTTTTTTACTTCGTGATCTAATTTATAATAACCCCAATAACTGGTCCTTGTCTTATTTATGGGAAGAAATACGAAATACATTTCTTGTAGGTACCTTGCTGCTCTCTATTCTGCTACCTTTAAACCTGGAACGGTTGTTTAAAAAGTATACCCAAAGCGCCAAGAAACTGTTGCTTAAAAGCGATTCGGAAAGTGACCTGTGGACAGTTAAAATTTCCACGCCTATTACAGATGAAAGTTTTGAACTGCTTCTTGTTGATTTCGTTTTTGCCAAGGTAGAAGGGAATTACATTGAGGTTTATTCGCTGAACAAGCAAGATTTGGAAAAACGTTTGATACGCATGCCCATGAAAGCGTTTGAACGTCACTTTATAGGGCAAAAATACATTTGTAAAACACATCGCTCGTATCTCATTAACATACACTATATAAAAAGTTTAAAGGGTAATGCCCAAGGGTACGAACTTACCCTTAAAAATGTTCTCGGAAAAATACCGGTTTCCCGCGGTAAAGTCCCTTATTTCAATACACTCTTCAAAAAGAATAGCTAGGAACCTTGTTCATCATCACTTAGGCCTGCAATTCATCACTTCATTCATTTTTAGACGGCTATGGCACTTACATTTGCGAAAACCTTTGAATTTCATGCAGGTAAAACTTCAAAAAAGACGATTCGATTTAGATTGGTGGCGTGTAATTGCTATTGCCCTAGTATACTTGCACCACGTGGGAATGCCGTTTAATGGTGATGATTTTCATATCATGAACAATGCGTCTAGCAAAGTGTTAGATGATGTCATGGTTTTCTTTGAGCAATTTCGCCTACCCTTATTATTTCTAGTATCTGGCGCTGGGACGGCCTTTGCTTTTTCCAACAGAAAATGGTCCCAATTTTTGAAAGAAAGAAGTAAGCGACTTTTAATACCTCTTGTTTTCGGCGTTTTGGTTATTGTACCGCCGCAAACTTATTATGAGAATATTGATCTTCATCATTCTTATGGCAGCTTTTACGGTCATATTTTAGACTATCTCAATGTGAACCATTTATGGTTTATTGAAAACTTGTTTTACATATCTGTGGTATGTATACCCCTCATTCTTTTTCTTAAATCGAGTAGGTCAGTTGACTTTAGGAACCTCCTAATTCGTCTTGGTCGTTTAAAATTGGGTATGTTCGCCTGGGTACTTCCCCTACTGCTGATCAAACTAGTTTCAAAAACATATTTTACAGATGACTCTAAGGATATCCTTAATCTCTCATCTACCTTATTCTATGGATTTTTCTTTATTGCCGGCCTTATAATGGCGTCGACACCTACATTATGGTATTGTTTAAAGAAGTATAGA
Source organism: uncultured Flavobacteriaceae bacterium (assembly GCA_938010765.1). Classification (GTDB taxonomy): domain Bacteria; phylum Bacteroidota; class Bacteroidia; order Flavobacteriales; family Flavobacteriaceae; genus Pelagihabitans. The sequence continues at coordinate 14,154 of CALLVX010000075.1, forward strand.
AAACGTAATGCCTTCCTAATGCTATTTTCTGTATTGGTTTTCTATGGATACTATTTTTTGCCAGACACTATTGCCTCCCGGTTCTTTTCAATTTCAACGAGGTGGAGCCTTTGGTATGTTCTAAGTACAGTACTCGGTTGGACCTTAGTAATTACCTTTTTGGGATACGGACAGGTCTGGTTCAATAAAAAAAGTCGTTTATTAGGTGTGCTAAATGAAGGTATCTACCCATTTTACATACTACATCAAACCGTATTGGTGGTTTTTGGATACTACATTATATCCTTAAGTTCTTCAATACCCATAAAAATCGGCCTCCTTATCATGACTTCATTGCCAATTATTCTGATTATATATCGATGGGGCATCTACCCTTTTCGTATTCTCAGATTACTCTTTGGCATGAAAAATAATCGTTAGTCCAGTACTTTTTAGTTATTATTCATCCCGGTATGGTATAAATTAAGCGTATATAAAGTACTGATGACGACTTTCAGTGGCTTCTCGTATTCCATAACCTCTACACATATGCTATTCCTAGTAATTCGCTGATTTTTAAGTAAATAGGACTTATTTTTCTTCGGAATACACGGTACTATTTATCCAATCGTATACCCAAATAATTTTCTTTCGGCTTTAACATTCGCTAACTAGCGAAATTTCCTTGTGTATTTTATAGGTACTGCTGTAAATTTTTCTTGAAATACGTGGCACTATCAGTAATGCTTTGCATGGAATTTTGGGCATAGTTACCACCTTGTTCCAAATAGTAATAGTCCAAGTCTGCCGTGGGAATGGTAGATAACATTGCTTTGTAGTCAATGGAACCATTTCCTAATTCAGTGTAATCACGAGTAACCTTGTCCATATCTTTAATGTGCCACATTACGTACCGTCCAGGCTGTTTTGCAATCCATTCTTCAGGAGATAACTTCGACGAGTGCATTACCCAATACAGATCCATTTGCAATTTTACCAATTTCGGATCTGTTCGTTCCAGTATAACATCATATCCTATTTCCCCATCATGTTCTATAAATTCAAAATCATGATTATGATAGGCAAATCCTAAACCCGCTTGGGTTACCTGCTCCCCGATCTTATTTAGTTTATCAACAAGTAGTTTATAATTCTCCATGGTCCGGAATTCCGGTGCCAACCAAGGCCAAGTAATATAACTTTTGTTCAGTGTCTTAGCTCCTTCGATACATTGATCCACATAGTGCTCTAAATCTTCTTGTGAGCTTTGGAAATAATCAGAAAACCCATAGTGTCCACTCGTAGCTGTCAGTCCTAAATCATCCAATATTTGTTTGAATTCCTTTGCTTTAAAACCATAAAAAGTGTCATTTTCGGGGTTATAGCCATAGGTTTCCAAATCTTGGTACCCCAGTGAAGCGGCCTTGGTAAGGCTTCCCAAGGGATCTTTTTCCATGGCATCCCGTATGGTAAACAACTGAAGGCCCATTTTAAATTTTTTCTTTTGCATGGTACAGGCACTTATCGGGAATAGGGAAGCCACGGTAGCTAGTCCCGTATTTTTTATAAAAGTTCTTCTATTTAAAGGTTCGAGTTTGTTCATTGGTGTTTTGAGCTTGCTGTAGGTTCAAAAATACGGAATAGCTAGTGCACTGCAAGTTCAAGTATCAAGTGAAAATGCAATATCGGGAATGGAAGAGGTATACCTCCGATTACCAGGGTATATGGGAACCTTCCCCCTGCTTAGTTAATTTGAATAAAAACCATCGGCCCCCCCTATTTATAACAAACGTTCCCGACTTACTGTACTCCCAGTTTTTTTAAAACCTCGGAACCATAGGTATTTTCAGGGTTTAAACGAACGGATTCACGATAGTTTTTAATGGCCAATGGCTTATTACCAACTTCGAGGTATGCTTCGCCAAGGCTATCATATACATTCCACGACTTGGGAAATGCATTTACATTTATTTTGAAAATAGTAATGGCCTCTGCTAGTTTCCCTTGCTGAATCAATAGGTAGCCTACCCCGTTTAACTCGTTCTCATCGAGGGTATAATCCTTGTTATTTCGCTGTAGTTCAAACTCTTTTTCCGCTTTAATAATATCTTTCTCCATCATCGTCATAAACAGGTGAAGTCCCATAAATTTCTTGGCATCCGGAAAATTTTCGTTGGCAAAATCGTAAAGTTTCTTGGCCTTTGCCTCATTTCCTTCTCGAAGAATGGCATATATCATGTTTGTAAGTGCAATACCATCAATCTGCATCTTCGCGTCCGGGAATAGTTTTGAATACAGTTTGTAAGCGGCCATGGCCTCGTCAGGTTTCGCACCTCCCATTAGCTCTTTTACAGTGTTTCGTAGTTCATTCTTGAAAACTGGCCCATAATTTTCATCCGTTTGTGCCTTTTCGAACCAATCCAACCCTTTTTCTACTCCTTCGAATGCTAGCACTTCCTTTAATTCGTGCCCGATAGATTTTTTCAAATTAAATACCTGTCCGTCTTTGATAATGGTCTTGTCAGACAGGATGTTTTTGTAATCATCAAATGGGTTTTTATCAAATAGGACCAAATCTGCCTTTTTACCTATTTCGATACTACCACGATGGTCATCTAAACGCATAGACTCGTAACCGTTCAAGGTTGCAATTTGTAAAACATCTTCCATAGGGATTCCTGCTTTATACAACAACATCATTTCTGATAGCAATGCTCTTCCTCCAAAACGGCAATCTGTTCCAATTCGCAGTTTCACGCCAGCATTATGTGCCCTTTTTATATAGTACATCATTGCCTCATACGTATCTTCCAAATCCTTCTGCTGGGTATCCGAATATCCCAAATCAGGATTTTTACGTATCGGATAGTACTCGAATGAGGTAAAGAAGTCGGTTTTTCCTGCTGAGGAGGCCAATACATTTAGGGCAGTGCTTAAATTGGCGCCCTTCGCTGCCATACTTTCAAACAAGGTGTTCAATTCGGAATCAAATTCTGGGTGGTCTTTAATATAGCCAAAAAAGAAAACCATTTGAGCTGTAAATTGGTCGATGCTTGAAGTCATACGTATGTTATACTTTTTGTTCATTAGTGGCCAATCGACCTCATAGGACAGCACGCTGGGAGTCACTGTAAAAAAGTGTTCAAAATTTCTGACACCATAGTCCATCGCCTCTTGAATGGTCACTACATTGTTGTCTACATGGGTATTTATTAAGATTCCTTGCTTACTGGCCTCGTCGACCATGGCTTCGTAGTCGGGTTTTTGTAGTTTCCTATAAAGTTTCATGTACTTTAAGCCCATTTTTGCATATTCCCGCACTTTTTCCCTACCATGCGCTGGGTCTTTCACCTCGATATGATGGGCGGGTTGCCACCGATCTTCATCGGTAACCATAGAGCCTCCACAAATAAAAACATTGGGATACTCCGGTGCTGGTTTTTTTTGCCAAGCCAGCGTATGCTCCATCCATGTTTCGGGCTGGCCCATATCAATAATCGTTGTCACGCCATGCGCCAGATAGTGATGCGAACTAAGTTCACGAAGCATTTTTAAACCAGAATCTCCGAGATAAGTTTCCGGACTATCAGCGTCAGCTCCATAATTCCCGATCAAATGCGTATGTGTATCAATAAAACCTGGAATCAAAAGACGTTCGTTTCCATCAATAGTTTCCTTGGCCTTGAATGGATCGGTATTTGCTAGTATGGCCGCAATCGAATCGCCACTTATCATTACGGTCTTATTATGGGAAATGATTTTGTTTTTACTATCGAAAATAGAAACGTTTTGAATAGCCAAATCGTAGGAAGGGGTTTGCGAACAGCTGAATGCACTGCAAATGATAAAAATAAGTAGCAGTCGTAATGGAAGGTAGTTTTTCATGGTGTGTGTTTTTGAAGGATATAGGTGTAATTCAATACGTTGATTATTCTATAGAATCCTAAAATTAGAAAAGGTTACATAACCTCCCGTTTTTTCATTATAGCAGTAGCATCCTGTTTTATGGGACATTGGAAATTCTTTCTAGAAATGTCAAATTTGGCAAATGAATCTTCTAGTCAGAATATGTATCTTTATACCTGACTGCAACCTCGCTGTTGCCTTTTAATTTCTAACTTAAGGAAGAAATCGGGAAATTAAACAGACTAGTTATGGAAAACCTCCATATACCTTAAATCAATAAAATATTGGTTTTAAAGTGTATGGAGGTTTTGATTTAGAATAAAAAAAATAGTGAAAAATGGCTAAAATAATATCTCTGGAGGAAATTCAAAAATCTTTAAAACATATTGATGTGACTATTGCAATGGAAGAGGGTTTTGTGCAATATAGCAACGGTTTAACCGTAGTGCCGCCGGTAGGAGAATTGTTATTTGAGGAACCACCCGGTGATGTACATATTAAGTATGGATATGTTAAGAACGACCCTTATTATGTCATCAAAATTGCCTCGGGCTTTTACGAAAACTCAAAACTAGGACTGCCCTCTAGCAATGGAATAATGTTGTTGTTCAATCAACAAACCGGAAAGCCTGTAGCGGTACTATTGGATGAAGGTTTTTTGACAGATGTACGCACCGCGGCCGCAGGTGCTTTGGTAGCCAAATATTTTGCTCCAAAAGAACTCAAAGCCATCGGTATAATAGGTACCGGAACCCAGGCCAGATTACAATTAAAATACCTACAAGAACATACGCCTTGCAAGACAGTCTGGGTTTGGGGAAGAAATTCTGAAAACGCCCTACGTTTCAAAAACGAATTGCAAAATGACTTTACAATTCATATTGCGGATACTCCTGCCGAAGTAGCTATCAATTGCAGCCTACTTGTTACTACAACACCATCCGAAGAACCCTTACTATTTTCCAAAGATATTCAAGCGGGAACACATATTACCGCCGTGGGGTCTGATACATCTGACAAGCAAGAATTAGAGACGGCATTACTCAAAAGAGCGGATTTGGTCATTGCCGATAGTATCTCTCAAAGCGACAGTCGCGGGGAGGTATACCAGGCGGTAAAAGCTGGGGCAATCAAAAAAGAAAAAATAATAGAATTAGGAACCGCTCTTACAAACATAGCGTTGCGGCGAACCAATGAACAGCAAATAACTATCGTAGATCTTACCGGTGTTGCAGTACAGGATATAATGATTACCAAAGCAGTTTACGATCAATTATACAACTAATTATGTTACAATATTTAAGCACCACAGGAGGTACCGAACCGGTAGATTTCGAAACCGCCATCTTAGATGGTTTCGCAGGCGACGGAGGGCTTTATGTTCCAGAACGTCTTCCTACTTTTTCCTTAGAGCAATTAGATCAATGGAGAAGCTTGGGTTATATTGATCTGGCTTTCGAAATTTTATCATTGTTCATCGATTCAAGCGTTATAAAGGCAGCTGAGTTGAAACAACTACTCACAGAAGCCTATGCACCGTTTGAAAAAGAGTCGGTAATTCCTTTACATCCATTGCGTTCTAGAAAGAATACCTATATCATGGAATTGTTTTATGGTCCTACGCTATCTTTTAAAGATATTGGACTGGCATTTTTGGTGAACTTGGTAGATTTCTTCCTGCAACGAAAGAAAGAGCGTTTGTCGATCGTTGTTGCTACTACGGGGGATACAGGGCCTGCCACTGCCTATTTTGCCGCCGGAAAATCAAGTTTAGATGCTTGGGTATTGTATCCTCAAGAATTTATCACCGAGGAGCAAGAACGACAAATGACCACCTTGCCCCATTCCAACGTATATCCCGTGGCGGTTTCTAATTGCCCCGATGGTGGAGATGATCTAGACCTTGTCATAGCCAAGCTATATGCTAACAAGACATTTAAAAAGAAATTGAAACTATCTAGCGTAAACTCCATTAACTGGGGGCGTGTTATGATGCAGACCGTGCACTATGTGTACGGGTATTTGCAAGTCGCCGATCAAATGGGGGATCCTATTGATATGGTAGTACCCTCAGGAGCTTTTGGGAATCTTTGCGCTGGTGGACTCGCACGCAACATGGGGCTGCCAGTTGGCACCTTTGTAGTGGCCAATAATCAAAATGCCTGCTTGCATCGCATTTTTTCTCAGGGATTGTTCAAAAAAGAAGCAATTTTTGAAACCCCTTCTTCTGCCATTGACATTCTTATACCGTATAATTTCTGGCGGTTTCTTTATTTTCAAGTAGGAATGGACGGTTCCAAAATAAAACGCTGGATTTCTGAATTCAAACGAACGGGAAACCTACAGTTCGACCAAGAAACATTTGAATCATATAAAAAGGGCTTTTTATCTTATAGCGCAACCAATGAACAAACCTTATCAACAATTCGTGAGATCTACCAAACAGAAAACTATTTATTGGATCCACATGGTGCAGTCGCTGTTATAGCTGCCGAAACTTTGGCCGAGTCGTTAAATGGAAAAAAGGTAATTTGCTTAAATACGGCACATCCCGCTAAATTTCCCGATGTTATAGCAGCAGCTTTGGCAAGCTCAATTTTGCCCGAAGCTGCCAATCACCGATCCATCGTAGAGGCACAAAAACGTTGTCAGAAAAAGTACGCATGTGATCATTCACATCTCGAGGAAGCACTGCTAACCGCTATGGAAAGCAACTGGGATTTAAACAAGGTAAATGAATAGATCAAATGCAATATCACCTGAAGAAATCACGGCACTTCTTTCTTCTTATGGTATTTTAATAGTAAAAGACTTTCGCCTGCTCAGTGGTGGTTCTGAGAACACCAATTATTTGGTGACCACCGACAGGGCGCGTTATGTCCTTACCATTTGTGAGCAAAAGTCGTTTGAGGAAGCAGAAAATTTGGCTCACTTGCTAGAACATTTACAGAAAGTAGGGTTTAAAACCTCCGTGGTGATAAAGAGTCTCCAGAACGAATCTATTACTTCGCATAAAAAAAGGCCGGTGATGCTGAAGGAATTTTTGGAGGGTGAAATTCTTGAAGATCTGTCACCCCGATTATTAGAATTTGTTGGAGGAGAATTGGCTCGTCTCCATCAAATTACCCCACCAGATTACCTACCTGTACAATTGGGGTATGGTATCGAAACATTTCAAGAAGTTAAACTATACGCAGCCGAAACACCCTTTGCGGAATGGTTAGAAGCAATCGAAAATTTAATAAAACCTATACTTCATAATAATTTACCTAAATCATTGATTCATAGTGATTTATTTAATAGTAATCTTATAATAAATCCTGATAAATATTCAGCTTGCATCATGGATTTTGAGGAGGCCGCTTATTACTATCGCATCTTTGATATCGGCATGACCATTGTGGGGCTTTGCTCTCAGGGGAAAAGTATTGATCGTTCAAAAATGAAGTGGCTGTTAGAGGGATATCAGAAAGAATTGCCTTTGCTAGTATCTGAAAAGAAGGCACTCAAAATGATGACAGTTTATGCCGCCAGCGCTATGTGTTTTTGGCGTCATCGAAACTTTAACTTTAGCATTCCTACTCCAGAAATGAAAGATCACTACCAAGAACTACAAGCGATTGCCGAAGATATAAAGCAGATTCCGAAAAGATACTTTTTATAAAAGACTGCAAATACAACTCCTTTTATCAATCTCCTTCAAAATTTTGAAAAGCCCAATAATCGTAGGGCCTTACAAAAGCTATAAGTTTTCATATACCTCATCATTATCGCCTCTTGGTAGTTTGTGAAAGATACATAGGCAACCCCACGTCATAGTATGAATTCGAATGTTTTCTATAAGTAAAACTAATAGAGTATGTCAAAACGGGCAAAGAAAATGGTTATTAGCCATTTCTTATCCTACCCTATAATCCGCCCAATTTTAGTGTAAAATCAAATTGAGCATTTCCTATTTGTGTGTTAAATATCACAAAGTTTTTGGGGGTTTTATCGCAAATTACATACATGAAATTTCATACGTAAAAAATAAAACTTCGAAAATATGCCAAATATACATCAAAAGAATAATACTAATGAGGAAATCAAAGCTAAAATTAAAGCTATTATCGTTTCAAATGCCTTTGATGGAGGTGATAATACGTCTTTAATAGAACAAATTAAATCTGTCGACGGCATTAATGAGTTTGCAACTGCATTAAGGCTTACCCTACCTAATTTAGCTGGTGTTTTAGCTCCTTTTTGTGCACTAAATCCATCGGTTAATCTCAGAGTACAAACTAAGGAGAAATATCAAGAAGAAATAGCCGGTAATTCTAAACTAAGAAATCTGATTGAAGAAATTCAACAGGAATTGGAGAATCATCAATCTCTTGAAAATTCAATAAAATTAGAGGATTTGAAAAGAAAACTTAAAATAAATGAATTGAACAAAAATCCATTTGCAAACCAGGGGATTAAAGGAGTATTTTCTGGAATATTTGCCTCAATAGCAGATAATGTGGTCCTATTAATAGCTAATTCTGTCCCTATCTCAGCCGCTGCTAGCACTATTCTTAATTTTACTGCTTCCGTATCGGGATTAATCAGTGGCGCTATTCTCTTACCGTCTCAAATCCTTATGTCCATTTATGGTAAAAGAAAAAAGAAAGCTGGAGAGATTATGCAAAAAGAATTGGATACACAGGCTAGTCTACTAAACAACGATCCCTCTAAAGAAGAAAATAGCAAAAATACGACACCCGATAAAATTAGAGAAATCCTCTCAAAGGAGAAGAAATTTGTAGATGAACATAGTCGAAAATATGGAAAAAAAACTCAAATCGGGCAATATTTTATGGTTGCGGGAACTTTGGCAGGTATGGGTTTAGGAATAGTTGGATTAGTTGGTTTATTTACCGCTGCTCCCATCACTATTCCTATAGCAGTCACAATAGCGGTTCTTTTACCCATCTTTATACCTGGTACAATCCTAAACTTAAGTGCCGCCATAAGAAGATCCGTTTTCGAAAATAAGGAGAAAATTTACAAAGGGGATTATGAAGCCATTAACAATGCTGTAGCAGATAATCTGGGACAATTGCTAGATCATGACACTGGTGTTGACCAAAATCATAACGATGAAAAGTTTAAAAGTGTATCGTCTTTAATAGATAAAATAGATACTAATCTGGCAATTATAAAAGCACTATCTATAGTGAGTAGAATTCTAAACAGCAATGACAAACCGGAAGAAATAAAAGATAAATTTGAGGAGATAAAGAGCAGGTTATCATTTAAACGCACAAAGTTAGCATGGAATTCTGATACTCCCTTAAAAATAGAAAAACAGGAACGGTTCAAATTAACCAAGGGTCGTACTCGATTTGCTAATTGGATATATAGAAAAGGAGCCTTGAATGGATTGAATCTAGCATCAGCCGGGTTGTTAAAGAACCGCATACAAAAACACGCCGATAATATTGAAAATAATATGTTAAGAAGTAATTTAGATCAATCTGTTTTACTACAAACCTTAAGTACGTTAAATAAGATAGGCATTGAAAACGATCTCCTAGATCAACTTATGGCAATGCCCAAAGCTGATGCAAACCAATTGATACTTGAAATAGTTGAAAACGCCTGTAATTTGCAATATGATGATAATTTAGATCTAGCCCCTGCCAGAGATAACACGGGTGCCAGTGTACCTAATCCATATCTAGTGCCAGGGGCAGCTATTAAAAACGGAAAGTTTTACTTAAAAAATTTGCGTTTTCAGTTGAAAGAAAAATACATTGAGTTAAATAAAGTGGCAAAGTGCCAATCTGATGATCAAAAAAGCTTAGATAGAATGGTAAGTCCTATTCAATCAGATAACATTTTAGAAGAAGGCACTCGCCCGGGCACACACACAGATTATCCAATTTCAAAAAATAAACCCAAGACAAAAATTAACCCTTGAAGAATTTGTTTAATGGATGGAGATAACAACATACATTTTATAGTATATAAACCCGTTGGCATGCTAAGCCAGCTAAGCTCGAACGACCCAAGGGAAAAGCGCAAGAAGCGATTCTTAAGCGAGTTGTATTCTTTTCCTAGGGGAACCATGCCAATAGGCCGCTTAGACGAAAAATCAGAAGGCTTACTGCTCATGACCACAGATGGTCAACTAAGTGATGCTGTAAACCGTGAGGGTATCCAAAAGGAGTACTACGCCCAACTAGATGGGATTATTACTACCGCAGCAATTCACTTATTGGCGAAAGGGGTAGAAATAGGTTTAGAAGGAACGAAGTATCGAACCAGACCCTGTTCGGCCAAGACATTACCTATGCCTCCTACCCTACCACAAGCCGACAAAAGTCTTCGTATTGGTAGGCATCGGCCAAACAGTTGGATCAGCATTACGCTTACCGAGGGCAAATATCGTCAGATACGAAAAATGACCGCTGCGGTCGGTTTCCCCACCTTGCGCTTGGTTCGCGTTCGAATAGGCACTCTTCAACTGAATGACCTAAGTCCAGGCGGGGTAACTGGTATTCCCCTAGACCTTGAACAGTTGAAAAAAACCAACTGAATACCGTTGCGCCAATGCTGTTTCTAGCTACCCTTCGATTTTGCGGCCATCCAGTAAATTGTAGGCTTGAAATACAAAGCTGATATCTTAAGTGTAAAGCTCTGACCTATTTTTTCCTTTAAGGTAGGTGCAGATTCATCTAAAAAATGGGATTCCCCTTCATACAAACCATCGAGCAGACCGATTACGTTAAATAAGGTAGGTTTATCAGAACCGGGAGGTCTTAATTAAATGAATTAGATTACTACGTATAAGCTATTTTAAATAGCTCTCATTAAGAGAGCATAAAGGAAAGAAGGCTTAACAATAAGCATAAATTCTTTTCACAGCCCATAAAGAGGGTATTTTGAATCGGAACAATACATCCAATATTTTCAGCTCCACACTCACTTAATTTTATAACACAAAAGAGTCTTAATACACCGTCTCAAAGCGCTATGCGGGCTTTTCAATTCAAAAATCAGTAAACTGCCCACTAGGCATTAAAAGGAAATTTAACATTGATGCAACGCAGGCCCGTCTGTACAGTTCTCGTACAGGCCTGTCTGAACACTTGTCGTACAGGCGTCGGAGCATTATAAATCTCGATTATCGAGTAAAATTTATTTTTATAAGGCTGCAAAGAAACATAAGAACAAACAACCTCCAAACTAAATGTGATAAGAGTATATATTTCCGAATATACATTTCAGATGTACAAAGGGTTTCGTTGAATAGGCCCAATAGATAAAAATTAAGGCTACAAAAAGGATCTCTTACCAATTCCCATCAAATGAAGCATTTCATCTCAATTTTAATAAATTCAATGAAAATTTTATATGTTAAATACTACAAGAGTGTTAGGGGTATTATTACTTTTTAAAGACGTATATAGTATTACGAACCATTTAAACTTCCAAATCATGTCAAAGTTAGACAAGCCAAAAAATAATAATCGGACAATTAGTTCAGAATCAGACTCATTCCAATCGATACATGCTCGAATAAAAGCGACCGATCTTAAAAAGAATATAATAGTTATCACTATATCAAACTCCATTGATAGAGGCGACCATGTGCCTTTAATGGAACAAGTCAAATCTTTTGATGGTGCAGATGGGTTTACAACTAACTTTGGACTGACACTACCCAATTTGGTGGGCGTTATAGCACCTTTTTGTTTGCTTTTACCATCCCTTCCGCTCGTCTATCTTGGGGTACAAGAAACCGAGGAGGAGTATCTAGAAGAAATAAACAATAATTTTAAGCTTGTCCCAATGGAAGGGGTACCGTAATCAGCGACCATTTATTACTTTTCATGAAATTTATACTCAATAATCGAATCGAGATTTATACCTCAATGCCTTCAGGAAATTTGCTGTGAAACCTGCCTGACAAGCGTTCGGGCGGGCTGCCTACAAATGGAATATTAAGCTTCCTTTAAATGCCTTGTGGCCTTGCCCCGACCTCATTTACTGAAGAAATTATCAATTATTTATTCTTTAATAAAAATACAATTATGAATGAACAACAAATAAGTAAAAAAGTCCTAGCACTTACCGAATTGATCAATCGTGATAAGGCACATGAGGAAGAATTCCTAGAAAAATATCAAAATGACCTTGACAAGGTTGTAAGCTTCCCTTAAAAGCGAACTGTTTAAAAGTAGAATAATAATCTTAATTTTAAACGGTATTATGAGGAAGAGCAAATTTTCACCCACACAGATTGCTAAGATTTTAAAAGAGTTCGACAACGGTAAGAGTGTCGAAC
>CALLVX010000076.1 GCA_938010765.1 uncultured Flavobacteriaceae bacterium
TATCCTAAAAAGCATGGAGGAAAAAGGATTGATTCAACGAAAACCCAATCCGAAAGATGGTAGAGGGGTACTGATTCATCTTACGAATTTTGGGCTGGAAAAAAGAAAAGATTCCAAAGATGTAGTGCTACGTTTTAATGAAGTAATAAGGAACAACATTAGCAAAGAGCAGTTACATTCCTTTTTTGAGGTGATGGAAACGATCAACAACCTGGTTGTTGAAAAAAAAATATATATCACAGAGACAACTAATTAATCCTAATACGTTAGATGAACAAACATATTAAAAAGGTGGCGGTCATAGGCTCCGGAATTATGGGTAGCGGTATCGCCTGTCATTTTGCCAATATCGGAGTAGAAGTTTTATTGTTAGATATTGTTCCAAGAGAACTAAATGACAAAGAAAAGGCCAAAGGCCTTACGCTCGAAGATGCGGCAGTACGAAATCGTTTGGTCAATGGTTCATTGGTCGCAGCCTTAAAGTCAAAACCCTCCCCTATTTATCACAAAAAATTCGCCAGTAGAATCGTGACCGGGAATTTGGAAGATGATATCGCTAAGGTATCGGAAGTTGATTGGATTATCGAGGTAGTGGTAGAACGCTTGGATATCAAGAAAATAGTTTTCGAAAATCTTGAGAAGCACCGAACCCCGGGCACCTTAATTACTTCGAATACTTCAGGGATTCCTATCAAGTTTATGAGTGAAGGTCGCAGCGAGGATTTTCAGAAACACTTCTGCGGAACACATTTCTTTAACCCAGCACGTTACCTAAAATTGTTTGAAATAATCCCTGGTCCAGAAACATCGACCGAAGTATTGGATTTTCTGAACGGATACGGGGAACAATTTTTGGGAAAAACATCGGTCGTTGCCAAAGACACACCAGCATTTATTGGAAACCGTATCGGTATCTTCAGTATTCAAAGTCTCTTCCATATGGTAAAGGATATGGGAATGACGGTAGAGGAGGTCGATAAACTAACAGGTCCTGTAATAGGTCGTCCAAAATCGGCCACCTTCCGAACCGTAGATGTCGTTGGTTTGGATACCTTGGTACATGTAGCCAACGGTATTGCAGAAAACTGTAAGGACGACGAGCAACATGCCTTGTTCCAATTACCCGATTTCATTAATACCCTAATCGAAAATAAATGGTTGGGCAGCAAATCTGGCCAAGGTTTTTATAAGAAATCGAAGGGAGCCAATGGTAAAACAGAGATTCTTACGCTTGATTTGGATACGATGGATTATCGTTCTAAAAAAAGTGCCAAATTCGCGACGCTTGAACTTACCAAGACCATTGATAAGGTAGTAGATCGGTTCAAAGTACTTGTAGGAGGAAAAGACAAGGCAGGGGAATTCTACAGAAAAAGTTTTGCAGCCTTATTTGCGTATGTATCACATAGAATTCCGGAAATAACCGATGAGCTGTATAAGATAGATGATGCCATGAAAGCGGGCTTCGGTTGGGAACATGGTCCGTTTCAAATTTGGGATGCTATTGGTGTAGAAGAAGGTTTGGCGATCATGAAGGCAGAAAATGCAGAAGCGGCTCCTTGGGTCGCCGAAATGGTATCATCCGGTCAAAAATCGTTTTATGCGATTAAGGACGGGGCTACCTATTTCTATGATGTCCCTAAAAAATCAATCGAAAAAATACCTGGACAGGATTCGTTTATCATCTTGGATAATATTCGAAAGTCGAACGAAGTCTTTAAAAATAGTGGTGTTGTTATCGAAGATATCGGTGATGGAATTTTGAATGTTGAATTCCAATCAAAAATGAATACCATCGGTGGCGATGTGTTGGCAGGCTTGAACAAGGCTATTGACCTAGCGGAAAAAGACTATCAAGGGGTTGTTGTCGGGAATCAGGGGACAAACTTCTCGGTGGGAGCCAATATTGGGATGATTTTCATGATGGCCGTTGAGCAGGAATATGATGAACTGAACATGGCTATCAAAATGTTTCAGGATACGATGATGCGTATGCGTTACTCTTCGATTCCTACAATATCAGCCCCGCACGGGATGACCTTGGGTGGTGGTTGTGAATTATCACTACATGCCGATAAGGTTGTAGCTGCTGCGGAAACCTATACCGGCTTGGTCGAATTTGGCGTTGGTGTAATCCCTGGTGGCGGTGGTTCTAAGGAATTTGCGGTTCGAGCACAAGATACTTTTAAGAAAAATGATGTAGAATTAAATGTATTACAAGAATATTTCCTGACCATTGGTATGGCCAAAGTGTCAACCTCTGCCTACGAGGCCTATGACCTCGGCATTCTACAGCACGGTAAGGATATTATTGTGGTGAATAAAGATCGACAAATAGCAACAGCCAAGGCCCATGCCAAGCTAATGGCCGAGTCGGGCTACTCACAACCACCTAAAAGAAAAGATATTAAAGTACTTGGGAAACAAGCCTTGGGGATGTTCTTGGTCGGGACCGATTCGATGGAAGCAAGTCATTATATAAGCGAACACGACAAGAAAATTGCCAATAAATTAGCCTATGTCATGGCGGGTGGCGATTTATCGGAACCTACACTTGTGTCAGAACAATATTTATTGGATTTGGAAAGAGAAGCCTTCCTTTCACTTTGCGGTGAAAAGAAAACTTTGGAGCGTATACAGCATATGTTGAAGACGGGGAAACCTTTAAGAAACTAGTATTGAGTACTAAGTACTTCCAATAACAAAAAACATGTATCGATTTGAAGACTTAAAAATTTGGGACAAAGCTATGGAAATAGTCCAGATGGTCTATGAATTATCTGCGTGGTTCCCGCAGGAAGAAAGGTATGGACTTACCAGTCAGATAAGACGAAGTGCGATATCCGTTCCTTCAAATATTGCAGAAGGTGCAGGAAGAAATATAAATGGGGAATTCAAGAATTTCCTAGGAATTGCAAATGGTTCTTCTAATGAACTTCTAACTCAACTGGTTTTATCCCATAGGTTAAACTTTGCGAAAGAAAACGAGGTTCTACCAATAATCGAGCGCGTAAAGGAAGTGCGAAAAATGAACTATAGCTTAACAAAATCATTAATAAAAACTAATTAGTACTAATTACTTTGTACTGACTACTAAGTACCATCTATGAAAACAGCCTATATAGTAAAAGCATACAGAACAGCCGTCGGAAAAGCTCCTAAAGGGGTATTTCGTTTTAAGCGTACCGATGAATTGGCAGCGGAAACCATCGAATATATGATGAAAGAACTGCCTGATTTCGACAAGAAACGAATCGACGATGTAATTGTTGGTAACGCAATGCCAGAAGGGTCTCAAGGCTTGAATATGGCACGATTGATTTCCTTGATGGGATTGGATATTGTGGATGTTCCCGGAGTGACGGTTAATCGTTTTTGCTCTTCAGGAATCGAAACTATTGGAATAGCGACAGCAAAAATACAAGCTGGCATGGCCGATTGTATCATCGCCGGTGGTGCCGAAAGCATGAGCTCTGTCCCAATGACAGGTTATAAGACCGAATTGAACTATGATTTGGTCAATGCGGGCCATGAAGATTATTACTGGGGCATGGGAAATACCGCCGAAGCGGTTGCCAATGAGTACAAGGTTTCTCGTGAGGATCAAGATCAGTTCGCCTACAACTCGCATGTAAAAGCATTGAAGGCGCAGGCCGAGGATCGTTTTCAAAAGCAAATTGTACCCATTGAGGTAGAGCAGACCTATATCGATGCGAATGGTAAGAAAGCCACAAAGAAATATACCGTTACCAAAGATGAAGGCCCAAGAAAAGGAACTTCTGTCGAGGTTCTAAATAAATTACGGGCCGTTTTTGCCGCTGGCGGGAGTGTTACAGCCGGAAATTCTTCCCAAATGAGTGATGGCGCTGCATTCGTGATGGTAATGAGCGAAGAAATGGTAAAAGAGTTAAATCTTGTACCTATTGCCCGATTGGTAAATTATGCGGCAGCGGGTGTACCACCAAGAATCATGGGAATAGGACCTGTAGCCGCTATTCCTAAGGCACTTAAACAGGCCGGCCTTAAGCAAGACGCTATTGAATTAATCGAATTGAATGAAGCTTTTGCTTCCCAATCTCTTGCTGTTATGCGAGAATTAGATTTAAACCAAGATATCGTAAATGTAAATGGAGGTGCTATTGCACTGGGACACCCTTTAGGTTGTACAGGAGCCAAATTATCCGTGCAATTATTCGATGAGATGCGCCAGCGAAACATGCAAGGAAAGTATGGTATGGTTACCATGTGCGTCGGCACGGGGCAAGGAGCTGCTGGAATTTTTGAATTTTTGAATTAATAGATATAAGATGTTAGTATTGAGTACAAAGACATTAGCTAGGTCATCTCAATACGTAATACTAAATACTTAATACTAGTAAATAATGAGCACAGAAACAGTACAAAAAGATATTCTTAGAGGTGGACAGTTCCTCGTGAAAGAAACCAAATGTGAAGATGTATTTACTTTGGAAGACCTTTCCGAAGAGCAAAAAATGATGCGGGATAGTACCAAAGAATTTGTAGATAGGGAGTTATGGGCCCACTGGGAGCGATTCGAAAATAAAGACTACGCCTTTACAGAAGAGACCATGCGGAAAGCAGGCGAACTAGGTCTTTTGGGCATTGCAGTGCCCGAAGCATATGGCGGGCTTGGAATGGGGTTTGTTTCTACGATGCTCGTTTGCGACTATATCTCTGGTGCTACAGGATCTTTTAGCACCGCCTTTGGTGCCCATACAGGAATCGGGACCATGCCGATTACTTTGTACGGAAATGAAGAGCAAAAATTGAAATATGTGCCTAAGTTGGCCACTGGCGAATGGTTTGGAGCATATTGTTTAACGGAACCGGGAGCTGGGTCCGATGCCAATTCGGGTAAAACAAAAGCTGTCTTGTCCGACGATGGAAAACACTATACTATCTCCGGTCAAAAAATGTGGATTTCAAATGCCGGTTTCTGTAATATGTTTATCGTATTTGCCCGTATTGAAGATGATAAGAACATTACCGGTTTTATTGTTGAAAACGACCCGAGTAATGGAATCAGCATGGGAGATGAAGAGAAAAAACTAGGAATTCACTCCTCCTCTACCCGTCAAGTATTCTTTAGTGAAACCAAGGTGCCTGTTGAAAACATGTTATCAGAACGAGGAAATGGTTTTAAAATAGCAATGAATGCCCTGAATATAGGGCGTATAAAATTGGCCGCAGCATGCTTAGATGCGCAACGTCGTGTCATTACCGAAGCTGTTAAATATGCTAACGAACGCATTCAGTTTAAGACACCGATTATGAACTTTGGGGCCATTAAGTCGAAAATTGCGACGATGGCCACCAATGCCTATGTTGGAGAGTCGGCAAGTTACCGCGCCGCAAAAAATATCGAAGATCGCATCGCAATACGCGAAGCGGAAGGCAATTCACACCAAGAGGCCGAATTAAAAGGAGTCGAAGAATATGCTATTGAGTGCTCTATCCTAAAAGTAGCGGTCTCTGAAGATTGCCAGACGACTACCGATGAAGGGATTCAAATTTTTGGAGGAATGGGCTTTAGCGCCGACACTCCAATGGAGTCCGCCTGGAGAGACTCTCGTATCGCCCGTATCTATGAAGGCACCAATGAAATCAATCGAATGTTAGCGGTAGGCATGCTCGTCAAAAAAGCGATGAAAGGCCATGTGGACCTATTAGGTCCTGCGACTGCTGTGGGTGAAGAATTGATGGGAATACCATCATTTGATTCCCCAGATTTTTCGGAACTTTTCGCAGAAGAAAAAGATTTGATAGCTCGATTGAAAAAAGTCTTCTTAATGGTCGCAGGTAGCGCCGTTCAGAAGTATGGTCCGGAATTGGAAAAACACCAACAACTCATGATGGCCGCTTCCGACATTCTAATTGAAGTATATATGGTAGAATCTGCCATATTAAGAACGGAGAAAAACTCGAAACGTTTTGGCGAAGAAGAACAAGCCACACAAATTGCCATGTCTAGATTGTACTTATACGAAGCCACCGATACAATCATTCGAAAAGGAAAAGAAGCAATTGTTTCTTTCTCAGAAGGCGATGAACAGCGCATGATGTTAATGGGACTCAAGCGTTTCACAAAATACACCAATAACCCTAACGTAGTAGCCTTGCGCACTCAAATTGCCGATAAGGTAGCTGCGGATAACGGTTATACCTTTGACTAATTCGGATTGAACCCTTTTTTGGGACAGAAGGAAAGACCGCTCCATTTTTTGGGGCGGTTTTTTTGTTAAAAAACGTCTTTTCACGGAATATAGAAAGTACTTCCTGCGAACACCCTAGTATCTTTGTGTTATTCTAATAAAACACAAAACCAATGAAAAGTACCCTCCTAATTTTAGCTACCGCCTTGGCCGTTGTTTCATTTCAATCGTGCAAGGAAACCACAAAAACAAGCGAAACCAATGCTGCCGAATCAACAGGGGCAACAGATGAGAAAGCCGCGTTTATAAACAAATACAACGCCTATGTAGGTGTTTGGAACAAGGCGAGTCCGCGTGTAGAAAAGTCCTATTCATTTTTTACCCGCATACTGAACCCGGAGACCGGAGCACCTTTTAAGCAACAAGAGACTTACTTTATCCCAACAATTCCGGAGACTTCTGTCATCAATACTTTGGAGAAATTTGTTTCCCAGGAGCCTAAAATCAACGAGTTAGATGGTATTGGCTCACAGTTGGTAAAATCCTACAACAGCTTACAAACCCCATTGGAACAGCTATCGGACTATTACAAAAACAAATCGTATCTCGAAGATGATTTTAAAAAATCGAAAGAACTGTATCCCATCGTCAACAAAGCTTTTAACGAATTTCTAACCGCCAATCAACAGCTTGGCACTGAAATCCAGAAAATCGATTTACGATTGTCCAACGAAGAATTACAGGGGTATAAGGAAGAAGGACTCGAGTTACTATATACACGAGGGATGTTGCTTAGCAGCCTGAAAAAACACAGCGCTCCCCTATATTCGGCCACTTACGATTCCTATGAAGATATTGACATGGCATCCTACGACACCCATTTGGCGCAAGTAATAGAACAATATACGGCTTTTAAGGCATTGGCAAAAGACAAAGAGCGAGTAAAGCGCGAATTGAACATCAGCCGACCCTCTCCCTTCATTATCCTTTATAGCAACTTGGATGCCTACATTCGAGAAAGCCGTAACCTAAAAAATTTGATACAAGACCCAAAGGACTATGCGCAGATGAAATCGACCGTAAGTAGCATGGGAATCAACTTTGCTAACAGCAGTCATGTAAAGGTTTTAAAAGCAGCAGAATCGGTCATCAATACCTCCAATAGCTTGAATTAGTACGTCAAATGTCGAAATAGTGAAGACCGCTCCCTTACAGAGTGGTTTTTTGGGTTTTTCACTGTTTACAGGGATTCGGATACTTCCTAAATCCTGTACCTTATTGAAAAAGTAGAATCAAATGCTGCAAAAAGAACCTCGAAAAAATAGACATCTATCCATTACTATCGTTGCCCTTCTTTTCCTAATCAGTCTGTGCTATGCCCTCTATCAAACCTATGGCCCCTTTGTTGCTGGTGCAGTAGTTGTTATAGAACAGGAAGAGATTCCCGAGTACTTTGATTACGGCACACTCTCCGATAGTATCTATTGCAATGACTTTTTCGAGTTCAGTGTTCCGATTCTCAAAGGTCATGAAGCTACTTATAAGCAATACGATTATATAGAAAAGTCTATCTACGAAAGGGACTCCGTTTGGGCAACTCCGAAGCGGCCCTCTGTCATTCGCGACCAAGATTTGCTTATTGTTATACCCGAATTGGTGAAACTAGACTATGTCAAATCATTTATGGAGACCAGATCGATCGAGGGCTTTCAGAAATACAGCAAGGAAAAGACCAAAAGGGAAATGTTCGGGGCAGACTATCAATTGATCATAAGAGCCCATAACCTTGAGGGAAGCACTTCCAATGCCTATGCCACTAGATTCGAAAACTTACATAACCCTGATTATGGAGCTGCTAAATTTAAGGAGATTTCAGGGATTTCTTTCCGGGAGTATCAAGGCCTTGAAAGCCATGGTGGCTCCGTTCAACAAATTATGTTTCAGACAATGGGCGGAGAAAATAGAAAAATAATTTCCTATATCACCCAAATACATGGCTTTTCCTTGAGTATTGATTTGTTTTATTTAACCGAAGAACAGAAATGTATTCTCTTGGAAATGGTTGATTCAATTCAATTCAACTGAAACCCTTAAAAGTAAGGATGGAAATGACATAACCTTGAGTATTACAATTTCCAAAAGTTTGAAAATGGCGTAACTTTATACAATGAAAATTCCGTTGCTCCAACAAGCCTATTCACCAGAAGATTTTAGAAAGCGTGGACATCTACTTATCGATGAACTTGCAGACCATTTGGATGATAAACTAAAGGCAAAAACCTCCAAAGCCATTCACTGGAACGAACCCGAATTCGAATTACAATTTTGGAAAGATTTCTTAGAAACCGGAAGGGAAGAAACGCTGTTTTCCGAAATCACAAAACGAACCACCTATGTACACCACCCGCATTATATAGGACATCAGGTGAGCCCTACTGCACCTATAACCGCCTTAACAGGTGCCATTAGTTCACTCTTGAACAATGGCATGGCGGTCTATGAAATGGGAATGGCATCATCCGCTATTGAGCGCGTTGTGACCGATATGCTGTGCAAGCAAATAGGCTATGATACCAATTCAAGAGGTTTCCTCACTTCCGGAGGTACTTTAGCAAACTTAACAGCATTACTGGGCGCTCGCAAGGCAGTACTTGACCATGATGTTTGGACTGAAGGGCATTCAAAACCTTTAGGGATTATGGTAAGTTCCGAAGCACATTATTGCGTAGAAAGGGCCGCTAAGATTATGGGCTTGGGTGAACAGGGCATTATTAAAATTCCGGTCACCAATGGGTATGCCATGGACGTTTCCCAGTTGAAAGCTAGGTTCGATGAGGCCGCCTCAAAAGGTGTTGAAATTTTTGCTATTATCGGAAGTGCACCTTCTACCGCAACGGGCGTATATGATGATTTAAAGGGTATAGGGCAATTTGCCAAAGCGCATAATCTGTGGTTCCATGTTGACGGTGCCCATGGGGGAGCTGCCATCTTCTCTCAAAAATATAGTCATACGGTAGCTGGCATGGATCAGGCCGACTCCGTGGTAATCGATGGCCATAAAATGATGATGATGCCAACCATTACTACTGCCCTTTTAATGAAGAACGGTACCAATGCCAGCGCTACCTTTAGCCAAAAAGCAGATTACCTGTTAACGCAGGAAGATCATGAAGACTGGTACAATTCGGGGAAACGCACTTTTGAGTGTACCAAAAACATGATGAGTATTCATTGGTATACATTATTGAAGGTATATGGTGTAGAAATTTTCGATGAATTCGTTACCCATTTGTATGATATGGGATATTTGTTCGGAGAAATCATTGCAAACCATCCCGATTTTGAACTGGCCGTTACCCCGGTTTCGAACATTGTTTGCTTTCGGTATAAAAACGATGCCTTAGACCTGGCATCTTTGAATAAGTTAAACGCGGCACTTCGGAGAGCTCTGTTAGAAGAGGGCGAATACTACATTGTTCAAACCAAATTACAAGGTATTCATTACCTACGAGTGACTGTCATGAATCCCTTTACGACAGAGGTTCACTTTCAAAGGTTGTTGGATAAGGTGATTGAATGGGTATTGGGCTATCCGACCGTTCAAGCCTAGCGTTTATCCAGAAGATGTATGGTTGCATGCCGTATTCGAACAGTAACAGTTCATTGAAGTTACTCTTATTTGCCAGCCCCACGCCTAAATAACGCAGTAGTAATAACCTTAACTCATTGATTCCAGAATTTTTTCATCGCTCTCTTTTCTAGAGAAGTTAAGCGCACATTCGATCAGAGCCAAATGGGAATAGGCTTGTGGAAAGTTCCCCAGTAACCGTTTGGTTTTAAAATCAATGTCTTCACTAAACAGCCCTAAGTGGTTGCTATAACCCAATAATTTATCAAAATGGGCCATGGCCTTCTCCTCTTCCCCTATCTTAAAGAGACTATTGATAAACCAAAAAGTGCAGATGGTAAAGGAGGAAGAAGGCAATCCAAAATCATCTTCATTCTTGTACCTATAGAGAAGTCCATCGTTACTCAATTCTTTTTCGATGGCTTTTACGGTACTTACAAACTTCGGTTCTTTTGCATGAATAAAGCCATACGACTCCATTAACAAGACGGAGGCATCAAGATCCTTAGAGCCATAAGATTGTGTAAAGGCATTTACCTCAGGGTTCCAAGCATTGTCATGAATGTCTTTCTTGATTTCCTGTTCTAATTGTGTCCAGCGCTCTAACTTCGTTTTTTTATGCAGAATACGGGCAACTTTAATGGCTCTATCGATGGCGACCCAGCATAGTACTTTCGAAAAGGTGAAATGACGATCCTCGGTACGAAACTCCCAAATACCCTTATCTGCTTCTTTCCAGTGGTTCGAAACAATCCAAACGATACCCTTGGTGATTCCCCAGAGCTCTTCCCCATTTTCAACATCGGTCGCATACTTGGCGAGTTGCTCATATATAACATCCATCAAAATTCCATAAATGTCATTCTGTTTCTGTTTATAAGCCGCATTACCAACTCGCACAGGGCTTGAACCTTTATAACCACTTAAGTGGTCTAGCGTTTCTTCGGTTAGCTTCTTCTCTTTATTGATTCCGTACATGATTTGTAGTTTCTCATCCTTATCAGGAATCAGATCCACGATAAATTGCAAATACCTGCGGGCAACGTTTTTATGCCCTAGTTCCCCTATGACTTTAATCACCATAGAAGCATCTCGGATCCAACAAAAGCGATAGTCCCAATTTCGTACTTCCCCAATCGTCTCAGGCAATGAGGTAGTCGCTGCGGCTAGAACGGCTCCTGTCTTATCGTAGCTCAGCAATTTTAAGGTGATTGCACTTCGGCTTATCTCTGCATTGTACTGCTTAAAATTAGGAGTTTTGTTGCTCCAATTAAGCCAATACACCTTGGTACGTTCTAACTCGGTATATATACTGCGAACGGTGGGCTTAAATATTTTCTCGTTATACCCTATCAATACATAGGCATCTTTCTTAAGTTCTATTTCCCGGCCCTGAAGTACGGCATTTTTATTGAGTGATGTGTATAGAAATAAGGTATCGAATTTCTCCCCTTGGTTCAGGCTTACTATAAAGTTCTTTTTCACATAGGTCTTGGTTTCCCCTTGTGCATACTCAAGCCTAGGATCGTACTTCAAACTAAATTTAGGTTTCCCCGAGATATGTTTAAAATAGCGAACTACCTCGGGGGGCGAATTGTAACCACCGCCTTCCTTTCTATACCGTGGCATAAAATCCCGAATCTCAAAACTATTTGCACCGTCTGAAAAGTGGGTAATCAATACAGCGGTATGTTTCTTGTAGCGCTGTTTAATAGTGTAGGTATCATTCACAAGGATTTCAAAGCTACCGCCTATTTTTTCGTCCAAGAGCTTTGCAAAAACCGAAGAAGAGTCAAACTCCGGTAAACAACACCAATCCAAACTGCCTATTTTCGAAATAAGCGCCGCACTTCTACAATTCCCTATAATTCCGTAGTCTAAATTATCCATTCCTTAAAAATCTTGATTCAAAAAGGTTTTCAATTGGTTTTACCCTTGCTTTTGTCGAAATTTAGAGAAATTATTAGCAATACTTCGCAAAATCGATCACTTTATGGGCAAAACTATCATAATCTCAAACAGACTACCTGTTCAATTGCAAATTAGCAATGGAAGCATCACCGCAATACCCAGTGTAGGTGGCCTGGCAACAGGAATGAAATCCGTTCACTCGGGAGGCGATAGCCTGTGGATTGGTTGGAGTGGTCTAACTGACGAAGAGATACCAGAGGAATTAGAGCCCCAAATTGATAAGGCACTTGCGAAACATGGTTCTTCCAAGGTACGCCTCAACAAGGCAGAAGTAGAAGGCTTTTATTTTGGTTTTAGCAACCGTACCATTTGGCCATTATTTCATTATTTTTTGGAGTACTCAGAATTTGAACTAGCCAGCTGGAATACCTATCGGGCTGTCAACCAAAAATTTGCAGATGCAATTTTACAAGAAGCAAACGATGATGATACCATATGGATACATGACTATCAACTCATGCTTGTGCCTCAAATGGTTAGAGCAAAGCGTCCTAGCATATCTATTGGTTTCTTTCTCCATATTCCTTTTCCCTCCTTTGAAATATTCAGAACGCTCCCATGGCGTGGTGAGATTCTACAGGGACTCTTAGGGTCTGACCTTATAGGATTTCATATCTATGACTATGAACGTCACTTCTTAAGTTCGGTACGCCGTATTCTTGGTTTAGAAGTTAGTTTTAACGAAATCTATCAAGAAAACAGAGTTATTAAAGTGGATTCTTTCCCAATGGGAATAGACTATAAAAAGTTTAGCAAAGCGGCTAGAGATCATGAGCAAAAAAGCGAAAAAGGACAATCAGAACTGCAACGACGCCTAAATGAACATAAAAAGAACGATCCCGAAGCAAAACTCTTACTTTCTATTGATCGATTAGATTATAGCAAGGGCATCGCCAAGCGCTTAAATGCCTTTGAATATTTTATGAATAAGTACCCGCAGTACAAAGAAAAGGTGCGACTGATTATATTGGCGGTACCCTCACGGTCAAATGTACCACAGTACCAACTGTTAAAAAGGGAAATTGATGAACTGGTTGGACGGATCAATGGGGAATTTTCTACCGTTAGTTGGACTCCTATTTGGTATTTCTATCGATCCATGCCTTTTGAAAACCTCATCGATCTTTATACTTCTAGTGATATTGCTTGGTTGACACCCTTAAGGGATGGTATGAACTTGGTAGCTAAGGAATATATTGCCACTAGAACAGATAAAACGGGCGTACTGATTCTCAGTGAAATGGCGGGCTCGGCAAATGAAATGAATGAAGCCTTATTAATCAACCCCAATAATTTCGAACAGATCGCAGATACCCTACATGAAGCAATCACCATGCCCAAAGAAGAACAGCAGGAACGTAATACTGTATTGCAGCAGCGTTTGGAACGCTACAACGTAGAAAGATGGGCTAATGACTTTATGTATTCCCTAAAAGTACAAAAGGATCGAGATGCGGCCAAAGTGTCGGCCAAAATGACCGACGCCCTGCTTTTAAAGGTTTCGCAAACCTATCAAAAAGCAAGCAGGCGTTTGTTATTCCTAGACTACGACGGTACCCTCGCCAGTTTCCATAACGATCCGCAAAAAGCGAGTCCAGATAAGGAGCTTTATGAACTTTTAGATACCCTACATACGCAAGAAGGTACCGATTTATATTTGATCAGTGGGCGCGATAAAGACACCTTCACAAGGTGGTTTCTGCCAAAAAAATATAATATGATCGTTGAGCATGGCGTATGGATATCGCAGAACGGAGAAGACTTTCGCCTTCTGGAAAATGTAAAAAATGACTGGATGGACAAGATACGACCAGTATTAGAGTCGTTTGTTGATCGCACACCAGGAAGCTTTATTGAAGAAAAAAACTATTCCCTTGCCTGGCACTATCGAAAAACAGATCCTGATTTCGGAAATTTACGTGCTAATGAACTGGCTACCGTATTAACAAGCCTTATTGGTACAGACGACCTTAGTGTCTTGAACGGCAATAAGGTCATGGAAGTAAAAAGTAGTAATGTAAACAAAGGAAGGGCATCTGTACGCATATTAGGTGAAGACACCTATGATTTTGTATTTGCCATTGGTGATGATTGGACGGATGAGTTTATGTTTCAAGAACTACCGGATTCCGCAATTACGGTTAAAGTGGGTCGTCAGAAAACGCAAGCCAAGTACTTTGTTGAGAATACCAGCCAAGTACGTGAGTTGCTTCATTCTTTTTTAATCTGAGTTATGCGAAGAAAATTAAAAAGTTCCCGCTATATTGTCGCATTGCTTTTCATTCTATTACTGTGCGCCTGTGGTGGTAAAGACGATTCTCCAACAAACCCGAACCCAGGTGGTAATGAGCAACCGGAAACACCACTATCTACCGAATTGCAGTTAGCACTAGAAGACATGACCCAACCGCACGAAGGAAAACCCAAAGGGGTACTAGATAGCGATGGATGGGGTGATAATCCTCGAATAGGGTATGGCAATACTCCACCAGATGGATGGAATGCAGTACTTCCCTGGGGGCAAGTGTATACCGATTCACAAGGTAATCAAAGTACCAACACTCGTTTTCAGATCCGTAACATGCAACTATGGTACCTCAGCAAAACAGATGATACCTGGAAAAAATGGTCTTCGTCTTTTAATATAGTAGGGGCCAACTACGCCGAGGACTTTCAAAACGACACCAACATACCTGCCGACATTCGGGATGAAGGTAACAATGGCGGCGGTATGTCATCTACCTTGGTCGAAGGGTATAATTTTCATTTCTGGGATAGTGATGGCCGCACTGAGATAGCGCCAAACGACATTGCAGGTATATGGGCTTCCTTAGAGTCAAGATTGATTCTAGATGATAGCAACCAAGCAGATGATCGCGGGGAAGCACGACTAATGATGAGTGCAGGAGCCGACTATTGGGAAAATACGACCGCACAATGGGATCAATGGAAAACCAATGGAGATATTTTTATTGGTAGGTTTCGTTATCTTTCGCCCGAATGGCAGACCTTTTATGGTCATACGCTAACGGAAACACAATTAAAAAATAATCCGCCCCCGCTAAACTAATCGTAAATGAATATCAAGTTACCCACACTTCTATTGCTTTTTACCGTAGGTATTCAAGCACAAATGAACACAGAGGTATATCTCATGGATATTATTTCGGAGGATGGTAATCTTACCCTCGGGCAGGCCAAGAACATTTCCAACAATGAGGGCTATGATAATCAACCTTCGTTTTATAACGACAATCTTATTCTGTTTGCCGCAACGAACAATGGTCAAACAGATATTGCAAAATACAACGTACGAGACTCGGCAATTCAATTGGTAAGTAATACGAAGCAAGGCAGCGAATACTCCCCGCTTAAGATTCCAGGTAAAAAGAAAGTTTCGGCAATTCGCCTAGATACTAATGGGCTACAACGCCTGTACAGTTATGATATAGCGTCGGGGAAATACAACGTATTGTTGAAAGGTCAAAAGGTGGGATACCACTTGTGGTATAATGAAGCGGTATTGGTAACCACTGTTTTGGTCGACAATCGAATGGATTTGGTGGTTTCAAATTTAAAAGACAACACCAACCATACATTTCAAAAGAATGTAGGAAGATCATTGCACAAAATCCCCAACAGCAATTTGATCAGTTTCATCAGTAAAGAGCAGAAAAACCAATGGGAAATCAAATCATTGAACCCAATAACCGGGGCTACCAAAACAATTACTAAGATACCAGCGGCAGCCGAGGATATGTGTTGGCTACTCAATGGAAGTATTCTAATGCCACGTGGGAACATGCTTGTTAGCTTCAATCCGGATAAGGATGAAAATTGGAGCATATTCCACCAGTTTAAAGATAAAAATCTAGGAGCCATTTCTCGTTTACAAACCAATGCCAACGCATCAAAACTGGTCATCGTATCAGAAGTGTCGCCCGAATTAGTGGTTCAAAAACAAGTAGAAGCTTTCAACGATAGGGATTTAGACCGGTTTGCGGCATGCTATTCTGAAAATGTATTGGTTCGTAATTTTCCCAACGACTCCCTCTATACCGGAAATGCTATCTTAAAGGAGAACTATAAAAAGTTTTATGAACAAACACCCCAAATAAAGGTCGAAGTGGTGAAGCGAATCAGTATCGGCAATAAAGTTATTGACGAAGAAAAAGTGACCCTTTCCGACAAAGAAAGGCGCCAAGTGGCCATATACGAAGTAAACAATGGGCCGATTTCTAGTATGACCTTTCTCTTTGGCAAAAAGCCAACCCCCGATTCTGCCCTTATAATTGACAAACAGTTGGAAGTATACAATGGGAGAGACATCGATGGCTTTGTAAGTATGTATTCCAAAGATATCGAGACCTACAATTTCCCGAACGAACTTCGGTCGAAGGGCCATCAGGAACTGCGAAAGGGGTATGAAGTTTTTTTTCAAAATACACCCGACCTAAATTGTAACATCTCCCAGCGAATTGTTCTGGGTGCTTTTGTGATAGATGAAGAAGATCTTACAATCAATGGTACTAGCTTCAATACTATTGCAATATACGAAGTGGCGGAGGGAAAAATCGCCAAGGTCACTTTTGTACGTTAATCGTCGCATTGAAACCTAAATCTCATATTTTACCGGTAATAATACTCTCGCAGTTCGCCTCTACTTGTTTGTGGTTTGCAGGGAATGCAGTTGTTGATCAACTAGCGGACAAAACGGGTTTAGGAGCTGAGATTATTGGGTATGTTCTCTCTTCGGTACAACTGGGATTCATAGTGGGCACCTTGGTTTTTGCTTTTTTGATGATTGCAGACCGCTTCTCCCCTTCTAAGGTATTTCTGATTTGCGCACTGCTAGGAGCGGCCTGTAATATGGCCTTACTTTTCGAGGAAATTTCTAAATGGGAACTGCTTTCAGCCCGTTTCGGAACGGGTTTTTTCTTAGCGGGCATCTACCCTGTGGGGATGAAAATCGCTGCTGACTATTACGAAAAGGGGTTGGGCAGGGCCTTAGGGTATTTGGTGGGGGCCTTGGTCCTTGGTACGGCCTTCCCCTATTTGGTGAAAGCCATGGCCTGGGGAGCAAATGATGCAATGGTCATTAAGACGACCTCTTTCCTAGCCATCATCGGCGGATTCTCTTTATGGTTGTTCGTACCCAACGGCCCTTTTCGAAAACCCAACAAAAAATTACAATTACGGGCCGGTCCCCGATTGTTTAAGGTCATCGGATTTCGTAGGGCAGCGCTCGGCTACTTTGGCCATATGTGGGAATTGTATGCCTTTTGGGCGTTTACCCCGTTGGCCTTGCAAACATTCAACGAGCTACACAGCACACAATTTTCAGTTCCTTTAGGAGCCTTTGCGGTCATCACCATGGGCGGGGTCTCTTGTATGTTAGGCGGACTTTTATCCCAGCGGTACGGGAGTGCGAAGGTGGCAACGGTGAGTCTTTCCGTTTCTGGTTTTTTCTGCCTAGCCTCCCCCTTTTTGTTTCAATTACACCCGATCATTTTTATTAGTTGTTGGTGTCTATGGGGTATGGCGGTTACGGCCGATTCTCCGCAATTTTCAACACTAGTCGCCGCAAACGCACCCATTGAACAGAAAGGCACCGCTCTTACATTGGTCAACTGTATCGGTTTCGCAATCAGCATTGTAAGCATTCAATTAATATCTTTTCTGGTTCTTGAAATGGCCACTCCATACATTTTCCTAGTTTTGGCATTAGGCCCAATGGCAGGATTGTGGCAGCTTAGCCGAAAAACCATTAATTTTTAATACATTGTATCCTTGAATCAAAGCACCCTAAGTTGGGCCTAAACGCTATGAAATTTCCGCATAATATTAGTAGAATCGAAGCCTTTAGTGATGCCGTATTCGCTTTTGCCGCAACCTTGTTGGTCGTCTCCTTGGGTGCCGATTCCCAAGATTCCGTTTTAAACTTAGATATTAAAGCCTTTTTAAGCTTTGGGGTCTGCTTTTTTGTTCTGGTCGGACTTTGGTTTGTACACTATAATTTTTTTAGACGAAACCAGTATGTTGATTCCTTGATGATAGGTATCAATTCCGTATTATTATTTGTAATCCTATACTACGTTTTTCCTTTGAAGTCGCTTATCAATTCCTGGGTCGGGTTCAACAGGTTGAGTATGGATGATTTTTCGAATTTGTTTCAACTATACAGCCTTGGTTTTTTTTTGATTTTCCTCTGTTTTTCTTCTATGTATTATAGAGCCTATCTTAAAACCAAAAACACAAATTATAACAGCGATCTACTGTTTTATGCACGCCACTTCGCTATCTATTTTTTTGTTGCCCTAGTCTCAATATTTATTGCAAGATTGCAATTGGGTTTAAAGATAGCGCTGCCTGGTATGGTATATGCCCTTCTTGGGCCTCTTTGCTATTGGCACGGCGTATGGTTCGCTAAAAAGTATAAAAACAACTAACACAAATCCAATTCCAATGAAAAAATACACGTTTATTACCTGCCTATTTTTTGGAACACTGCTATTCGCTCAAAACACTACTTCCAATTTTGACAAACCCACTATTTCTATTGGCCTGCTTGTATCCGATATGGATGCTTCCACTGCCTTCTACACCGGTATCATAGGAATGCAGGAAACGGGAGGGTTCCCCGTAGATTCTGTTTTTGCAAAAGAATCGGGCCTCTCGGGAGGTGTTCCTTTTGATGTGAAAATTCTAAAACTAGAAAACAGCGAAGCGGCCTCCGAATTTAAAATGGTATCCTTCGGAAAGGAAACCATCGGAAAAGAGCAGGTAATTCAAGATCAAAACAGGATGCGCTACATGACAATTTTCGTAACATCAATGACCCCTATCTTAGAACGGGTAAAAAAAGCGGGGATTCCGGTTTTAAGCGAACCAGGCCTAACGATTAGAGACGGACGCCAGTTCGTACTGCTGCAAGATCCGGACGGGGTCTTTGTTGAATTAATTGGAAACAAATAAGACAATCCCCTGCCGACCTATGAAAAAAGTCCTGATTTTTTTAGCATTTCTTAGCTGTACGTTCTCCTTCGCGCAAAGCGATGCACGCATCTATGAAATTATCGATGCCGTTTCTGCAGAACGAATTGAGAATGACATTACTAAACTGGCCAATTTTGGCACACGCCATACCCTAAGCGATACTGTATCACAAACGAGGGGTATTGGCGCGGCACGCAGGTGGATCAAATCGGAATTTGAAAAAACGTCCGCCGCCTGTAGTAATTGTCTAGAAGTGTCCTTTCAAAAAAATTTAGTTCCAAAAGGAGACAACGACCGTATTGTAAATGATGTATGGGTGGTAAATGTATTGGCTGTAAAACGCGGCACAAAACACCCGAATCGTTATATTATTATGAGTGGGGATATTGATTCTCGAGTGAGTGACCCTAATAATTTCACCTCCGATTCCCCTGGTGCGAATGACAATGCCAGTGGTATGGCCGGTACTTTAGAAGCTGCAAGGATACTTTCAAAATATGATTTTGAAAATAGTATTTTGTTTGTAGGTCTTTCGGGAGAAGAACAGGGTCTTTACGGTGGAAAAGGGCTTGCAGCACATGCAAAAGAGCAGGGTTGGGACATCATTGGTATTTTCAACAACGATATGATCGGTAATATCACAGGAGTAGATGGGGTGGTCAGCAACGTTGATTTTCGCATTTTTTCAGAACCGGTTCCTCCTACGGAAACCGAAAGCGAACGCAGGTCCAGACGTTTTTATGGTGGGGAGGTTGACGGTATTTCGAGACAACTTGCGCGGTACGTTCATAAAAATGTTCGTGCCTATATGCCCGAAATGAACCCCATGTTGATTTATCGTCTAGATCGGTTTGGAAGAGGTGGGCATCACCGCCCTTTTAATGATGCAGGTTTCCCTGGTATTCGCATCATGGAATCGCATGAGAATTATACCCAACAACATCAAGACATTCGAACCGAAAATGGCATCGCCTATGGGGATGTACTCGAGCATGTGAACTTCAATTATGCTAAAAAATTGACAGCCGTAAATGCCCTTAACCTTGCTTCCATCGCATGGGCACCCCCCGCGCCTGCAGAAGTAAAAATCGGAGGCATCGTACAGCCTTCCGCCAAGTTTCAATGGAGCGCGGTCGAAGGAGCCATAGGTTACAAAATTTATTGGCGCGATACTACTTCACCGACTTGGGACCATAGTAAGTATGTAGGCGATGTAACCGAATATACCCTAAACGGTATCGTTATTGATAATTACTTCTTCGGAGTGGCGGCGGTTGGCAAAGATGGTTTTGAAAGCCCCGTAGTATTCCCAAATGCCATTTTTAGATAGTTTGCCGAATAGAAATAATGGGGGAAATAAAAAGTACAACTAGGTCTCAACAGCCTTAGTCTCTTAGATATCCAATAAAGTTGAAATAATGACCAAAAATTTGTTTTTAGTAAGTTTAATGTTGCTGGCTACTGGTTCAATTGCAGCTCAACAGTTCACAAAACAAGACACTTTACGAGGTAGTATTACCCCGGAACGAGCCTGGTGGGACCTCAACTACTATCACCTAAACATCGAAGTAGATCCCGACAAAAAGTATATTTCCGGGAGTAATATGATCCGATATCGGGTATTGGAAGAAGCACAACGCTTGCAAGTAGACCTACAACCCCCTTTAAAAATTGAAAAGGTAATACAAGACGGGAAATCACTGAAAGTTTCCTCAAACGGAAATGCTCACTTTATAACACTTGAAAAACCTCAAAAAAAAGGGGAATTCAATAAGTTGATCGTTCATTATTCCGGTAATCCAAAAGAGGCCGCCAATGCACCTTGGGATGGTGGTTTTTCGTGGAAAAAAGATGACAATGGCAAGCATTTCGTGGCAACTTCCTGTCAAGGTTTGGGGGCCAGTGTATGGTGGCCAAATAAAGACCATATGTATGACGAGGTCGATAGCATGGCTATTAGTGTCAAAGTCCCCAAAGGCCTAATGAACGTATCCAACGGGCGATTACGTGCCGTAGACAAGACTACAAATACCTATCACTGGTTCGTTTCAAACCCCATCAACAACTATGGGGTAAATGTGAATATAGGTGATTACGTTCACTTTGGAGAAAAGTATGAAGGAGAAAAAGGACCTTTGGATATGGACTACTATGTCTTAAAAGATGATTTAGAAAAAGCCAAAGTTCATTTTACCGATTCCCCTAAAATGATGAAGGCATTTGAACATTGGTTCGGTCCCTACCCCTTTTACGAAGACAGTTTTAAGCTGGTACAGGTACCTTATTTGGGTATGGAACATCAAAGCTCGGTTACCTATGGCAATCAGTTTAAAAAAGGGTATTTAGGAAACGATCTTTCCGGCACCGGCTGGGGACTTAAATTCGATTTTATCATCATACACGAAGCGGGCCATGAATGGTTCGCAAACAACATTACCTATAAAGATGCTGCAGACATGTGGGTACATGAAGGTTTTACCGCCTATTCCGAAAGCTTGTTCCTTGACTATTATTATGGAAAAGAGGCGGCCGCCGACTATGTAATTGGGACACGTGGCAATATTCAAAATGACCGCCCTGTTATAGGCACTTACAATGTAAATCGTGAAGGTAGCAGTGATATGTATTACAAAGGGGCCAACCTCTTGCATACCATTCGGCAATTAGTGGCCGACGATGAAAAATGGCGTGCTATCTTGCGCGGATTGAATACCGCGTTTTACCACAGCACCGTAACCACTGCCGAAATCGAAAAGTACATTTCTGAACAGTCGGGAATAGCCTTATCAACGATTTTTGACCAATACTTACGTACCAGAAAAATACCCCTGCTACAGTATGAAATTGAAGGAACCATCCTCAAATACCGCTACAACAATACTATTAAGGGTTTTAAGATGCCTATAATGGTTAGTATTGCAGGAAATAGCTATCAAATTACGCCATCTGCAGAATGGCAAATGATGGAGGTCGAAGAAAATTTAGATACTTTCAAAGTAGACCGCAATTTTTATATCAAAGTGATGCAGTTAAAGTAAGCATCATAAATGACAAAATCGAAGCTACAATGAACCTTAATCAAATTACAGTACCTTCTCTAGATCTTGAAAAATCAGTCCCTTTTTACCAGCAATTGGGTTTAAAACTGATTGTAAAAGCGTTGCCCCGTTACGCAAGGTTCGAATGTCCTGAAGGGAATGCAACGTTCTCAATTCACCAAACCAATAAGCGACTAATAGGTGATGGGATTTATGTATATTTTGAATGTGTAAATTTAGATGAAAAGGTGGCATCTCTTGTTACGGAAGGCATACAATTCGAGGAAATGCCAAATGATAAAAATTGGGGTTGGCGCGAAGCGAGGTTGAAAGATTTAGATGGCAATCAGCTGATTCTTTTTCTCGCAGGGGAAAACCGACTAAATCCGCCCTGGAGAATAGCATAATTAACAATACATGATTGGTGAATAATCTTAATAAATGAAGGTAAAAGTAGGTCTCGTACAAGATAGTCCGGTTTTCTTTGATAAGGCAAAGACTTTCGCTAAGTTAGAAATACTTACTAAAAAGTATGTGCAAGAAGGTTGCGAATTGCTAGTATTTCCTGAGTCCTTTATTCCTGGATATCCACGGGGCTTTGATTTCGGGGCAAAAGTCGGAAGTAGAACGAATGAAGGTAGGGAGCTGTACGCTACCTATAGAGACAATAGCATTTCATTGGAAAACGAGGAACTGAAACGGCTCGAAAAACTGGCTCGCTCTCAGAATGTGTATTTGGTAATAGGGGTTACTGAAAAAAAGGAAGACAATGGCAGTCTCTATTGTTCAATGCTTTATATTTCACCTACAGACGGCTTATTGGCAGTACATCGAAAAATAAGACCTACCGGAACCGAACGTATTATTTGGGCGGAAGCAGGGGCAGAATCAATGGTATGTTGCGATACGAAAATCGGTAAATTAGGTGGTCTTATATGTTGGGAAAATTATATGCCGCTGGCACGCATGGCCATGTATCGTAAAGGTGTGGAACTCTATATTGCTCCAACCGCGGATTCAAGGGAGGAATGGACAGCAACCATGCAGCATATAGCGCTTGAAGGTCGCTGTTTTGTGCTTGGCTGCAATCAGTATTACACAAAATCGATGTATCCTACAGCATATCTACAAATGGTAACTAACGAGCCCGAAGATTTATGCCCAGGCGGTAGTGTCATTGTTTCCCCTCTGGGAAAAATCATTGCAGGACCCTTATTTGGGGAGGCTGGTTTGGTTACAGCGGAACTTGATTTAGAGGAAGTAAGTAAAAGTAAACTTGATTTTGATGTGATAGGGCATTATTCAAGGAATGACCTATTTCAATATGACTTACCGAAGCAACCGGCCATGGTAAAAGAAAAAAAATAAGATTTCACAACTGGTCTCCCAGAATCGGAATGGGGCATAAAAACTCCTCTTTTTTTAAATCCGATGAATAAGTCTAAAACCTCGCACATATAATTATTTTTGAGAAAACCAGGTAAAAATTATAGGACCCAATCATAGATTAGAAAGCTATAGCCATATTCTAAAAGAGACGTTAAAGGTTTGTAGCGAAGACATATAAGAAAAGAAAATGATGTGCTCTTCCAGTGTACTTCACGAAAGGGGTTAAAAAACGAGCAACTTTAAAAACTCGCGTTTTCTAATAGTGCGTTAACTCGTACATAGGGTTTATTACCAAAGAGGCATTCAAAGAATAATACAAAGTGGCTTTGCTACTTTTTTTACCACTTATAGGTTTTTTCTACCGATTATTACATAGCTACCTAACTTTTATATACAACCGGATTATTTTAGAGGAAAATTAGGTTAAAATATACATAATGCTGCAGTTTGCAAAATTTCGGACAACATTTTACTGTCTATTCCCGGCACTATTTACATCTTTCCTTGCCAAGGAAAAGGAGCAGGTAATCGATTGTATAGAATCGGAAAATATGACAGACGAAATTCTTTCGTTTTTAGCAAAGACATTTTATTTATCTGAAAGGCCTTTTGGGGTAAAAGAACGGAGCGGTTTAAGAACCTTGTATATAAAAGGGACCTATGATGTTTCTAAGGGGAGAAATGTTCAGTTGGAATAAAAACCTTATGACTTCTTTACGTCCCGTCTCGTTAATTTTGAGTTTTCACAATGTGACGACTTGGGTAGAGATATAAAAGTGTCGTTTCACAAGAAACACAACCACTTAACCTAATTTTACATTAACGATTTAGAGTTGCTGCGAATCCTGTCCTAAAAACGTTTTCGACAAGATTGTCTTTTTTTAACGATTATTTTGGTATCGGAAAGCACGTAATTCTTTTTTTGAGCGTTAGCTTAGCATTCTAAAAAAATTGTCGCTTTGATTCAAGACTTCTTTTATGCATTTTTATGGAGTATTTCCCCTTTTGGCGAAGCCAAGATAGGCATTCCATTTGGTATGTTGAAGGGATTGAATATTTACATGGTCTTTGTTATTTGCTTTTGTGCGAATGTGCTGGTTTTTCCAATCATGTCCTTTTTTTTAGAAAGCGTGAACAAATATCTTCTCAAATGGAATTTCTATAAAAAGGCAGCAATTTTTGTTGCAAGAAAGGCAAAAACCGGATCCGGGGATAAGATTAAGAAATACGGCTTCTGGGGGCTTATTTTCTTTGTAATGATTCCATTACCAGGAACAGGGGTTTATGCAGGAAGTATCGCTAGCTACCTGTTTAAAATAGAAAAGCGGAAAGCTTTTGTGGCTAATACCATTGGCATCTTTTTCTCCTCGGTAATCGTATGGGTGATGACCTTGCTTACCATGAAAGGAATTGCTTAAGTTTTGTTAATAACTCATTGGGTACTTCTTTTTCCAGTTCAAAAACTCCTTTTAATTTTACCTGCTTTTGGTAACTATGGAAAATTTAAAAGTCGGGGATAAGTTGTACAATGTAAAGCAAAATGGTTTCGCTGATTTCGCGCGTTATTCCTTTTCTGAGGTCGTAACGCTTACCAAGACGTTGGCAATCTTAAAAAATGGTGTACGCCTGTACAACCAGCCGAAGGTATCATACATTATGGAAGACGTTGGCTATTCCGTTTCAAGAAAAAAAGGAACCCATTGGCATTTGGTTTCATTACGGGCTATTCGCAATGCGCAAATCGAAAACGAAAAGATTGCTGCCAATGACTGGTTTGAAGCCAAAGAATTTACCATTCAAGAAAAACAGTTGATCTACAAAGAGTTCAAAAAGTTAGAATCTGCCAATTCCTGAACGTATAGTAGGGCTCGATGCTGAAAAAGTAGCGGAAGAAAAAAGGGGGCAAATATCGGGGCACTTTTAAGTAAAACACCTCGGGGCGAGCCCAGAAGGCATTAAAAGTAAATTTAGCATCGATTTCAGCACAGGCATGTCTGTACCCTCGTCGTTCAGGCCTGTCTGAACACTTGTCCTTCAGGCGTCGGAGTATTATAAATCTCGATTATCGAATACTTATATATAGCCGTCTATTTCCCATTAAACTTGACACTCATCAAAGCTACTTGCCCAATTACTTCCCCTTCTTTCGCTTTATAAACAAAATAAAGCTCTTCTACTTTCTCAGTAATCTGGGTATCAAGACCTATTATTGCTATACCGCCCGGTTGCCCAGATACAGGAGCCGGCATACTGCCAGTACCCAACAACGGTCCGTCGGGTGCGTTCTTGCGCATTTCGAGCGTAAAACCAATTTTGGGAGCTTCCTGCCAGCCCGCCGTAACCATAACCGAATTCACCCCTTTCAAGTCGATTTCTTCGATTACAAACCAACCTCCTTCCGCAGGAATAACAAGTAGTTTCATACCACCAAATTCAACAGGCATAAAACCTTGGGTTTTATTATTTCCGGTAAATGGAACGGTACTACCACGCAAAGTAATTGAATTCACCCCAGTTAACGGGATGGTACCTGGAGCACCTCCATCTGTGTAACTGGCCGTAAGCACCATGACATTGTCTGTTGGCGTAGGATTCGGTACAATGTTTCCCGCCAAGGGTAGCGATTTTTTCTTTACTCCCGTATCGATCAACGATTGAATGTACAATGCGATCTG
This sequence comes from uncultured Flavobacteriaceae bacterium, assembly GCA_938010765.1. Lineage (GTDB taxonomy): Bacteria > Bacteroidota > Bacteroidia > Flavobacteriales > Flavobacteriaceae > Pelagihabitans. The sequence continues at coordinate 25,871 of CALLVX010000076.1, forward strand.
TCGTGATTCATCGCTCGTAACATTTGGGTGCGCGGGCATCATTACCTCGCCCCAAACACCCGTTCCTCCTTCTATCACTTTTTTCTGAAGGTAACTAAGCGCACTCTTATCATCTTTGTATTTTTCTGCTATTGCCAGATAGGTTGGGCCGATCGAGGCATCCACTTCCTTATGGCATGTTTTACAATCCATTGATTGGGTCAGTGCCTTACCGGTCACCGCAGCTGAGACTTGTTGGTGTCCTAAGGACATGTTTACCTCATCCATCCCTTCCATATAATCAACCGAAACAAAGACATTACTTTCGTCAATGCTATCATTATTATCCGGGTCGGTTACGGAAACCTTGTAATTGATGGGCGTTCCTGCTATGAAAAAAGATGAATTACCACCACTGAGGTCAATTGCGATTTCAGGGCGGGAGTTGCCGGCCACGATAGTAGTAGCACTGCTTTTGATCGCCGCCCCTTTATCATCTTTCACCTCTACCGTTATCTTATAATCACCCGCCTTCTCATACGTATGAGTGATGCCGGGTTCACTGGTTTCTTTGGTCTCACCATTGCCCAAATCCCATGCATAAGTGACGGCATCACCCTCTCGATCCATAGCATCTACCGTTGCCGTAATTGTGAGCGGTAACTTCCCCGATGTTTGATCTACAATCATATTATCGATTACAGGGGCACGATTACCACCATTAAATTCTATATAACTTAAACCAGAATCTTCATTCTGGGCAAACCAGCCCGCACCATACTCAAGTAGATACATGCGCCCATCGGGCCCCATCTCCATATCAATTAAATTGCTTACTTCAATATCAGATGCAAAGGGTTCCATTTTATTAAAGGTACCGTCTTCGAAGAGTGTTACGGCCATCATCCAACCACGCATCCACTCATAAATAATTACTTTCCCATCGTAGTAGGAAGGAAGTCCACCACCATTTGGATACATATCCGAATAATAGGTGGGACCCGCCATCGCATTTCTACCACCGGTACCTACCTGCGGAAAGTCCCCTGTATCCGCATACGGATAGAAAACATAGGCCGGTTGCGCTGGAGGTAGTTCGCGTAACCCCGTATTGTTTCTAGAATCGTTGATGGGTTTTTCAGGATCAAAGGCCTCACCGCTGACACCGGTCTCATAATCATAATCATTGTAAGGTTTATTGTCGCCTATAAAAAGTGGCCAGCCAAAGTTCCCTGCACTCCTTGCTTGATTCATTTCATCATACCCCCTTGGGCCTCGAACTCCTAGACTATCGGCTCTGGCATCGGGCCCTACGTCGCCCCAATACACATACCCTTTCTTGGGATCTACCGAAATACGATAGGGGTTACGGTGCCCCATAGTATAAATTTCCGGTCTTGTTTTTTCGGTCCCCACCGGAAAAAGGTTCCCATCAGGAATAGCATAACTACCATCTTCGTTCACCTTAATTCTAAGTATTTTACCGCGTAGGTCATTGGTATTTCCCGATGAACGCCGCGCGTCGTACTGTTGATGCCCTGGAATATCGTTCAAAGGTGCGTAGCCATTGTTCACATATTTTACATTTTTCTCATTAAAAGGCGTGGAATTATCACCGGTAGAAACGTACAGCAAGTCGTCTGGACCGAATGCAATAGAACCTCCGGTATGGCAACAGATTTCCCGTTGCGAATCTACATCGAGTATCACCTGTTCCGAATCCATATCAAAGGTGTCGTTCTGAAATTTGAAACGTGCCAATCGATTTACATCTTTATCTACAGTAGGTGCATAAAAGACATATACCCAATGATTGGTCGCAAAATTGGGGTCTTTTTGAATGCCCATCAGGCCTTCTTCCGCGTTTACCCCAGGTGTATTTAAAGTTTTATGGTACACATCTAACTTCGCCACCTCGGTCAACTCTTTGGTTTCGGCCTTGTACAATAAAATTTCCCCGCGGCGTTGTGCAATCAGAATATCATTGTCTGGAAGTATGGTCATTTCCGTAGGTTCAAAAAAACCACCTTCGGACAGGCTTACTTTTGAAAAGCGGTCAATATCCGGCGGAATTTGGCTTGTCAATTTTTCATAGTTCAATTCTTTGTTATCTCCAATGGCATATTGAATACCTCCGAGAAGATGTTTCAAGAAGTCTTCCTCCATATAGCTTTCATCGGTATGACCTCCTCCTGTATAAAAGGCTCTTCCGCCATCAAACTCATGATACCAGGCAATCGGATGAAAATCCCCGTTTTCCCCGCCTTCATAAGTGCTTTCGTCTAAAGTCATCAACACATTCACATCTGGATTGATATTTTTGTAGTTGTAGAGTTCATCGGTACGATGCCACACCGAATCGGTAAAATGCTTGGTGGCAATAAAATTTTGATCTTTTATAATGAAATCGGCTTCCGGTGTCCCTGAAGGGTGACTTAAAAATTGTGCCCCGACAAGTTTATTATACCAACCCCAATCATACTCGGTATCGCTGGCCGCGTGAATACCCACATAACCGCCTCCCGATTGAATATAGCGCTCAAAGGCCGCTTCTTGATGATGGTCCAATACATTACCGGTGGTACTTAAAAAAATTATCGAAGAATATTGCTTTAAATTTTCATCTTTGAAGAGTGCTGCATTTTTGGTCGTATCTACTTCAAAGCCATTTTCGGCTCCCAGCTTTTGAAGTGCTGCCATCCCTGCCGGGATCGATGCATGCTTAAAACCCATCGTCTTTGAAAAAACCAATACTTTTGGGGTTCCTTCTCTTGTTTTATCCCCACAGCTTACAAAGCCCAAAAGGAATAAGGCCACCAAGGCAACTACTACTTTTTTCATTTTTCGTTTTTTAATTGATTTGTTTGAAGGGTACTTAACTAGTTCAAAACCATTCTCGGAGCAGTTTCAAAAACACATAGTCACCCAAATATAATGCTTTATTGCGTTTCATATACACAATGAGAATAATTTTAAGTCTATAGTACCAAAATAATACCTTCCCTTAGGGCCTGGTCATATTTCTCCTTATTAAATTCATATAATTTCGGCGAACGGTGTTGGCCAATTTTACGCACCTTTGAGGTATCTTTTATGAGTTCAAGATTCATTAGTTTTTTAGGAAAGTTTCGACGATCCAGTTTCTTTCCTAGAATTGTCTCATACAATGATTGTATTTCGGGCAAGGTAAACCTTCGTTCAAGTAATTCATACCCTATTGGCTTATGATATAGGTTAAGACGCATATGGCGCAATGCTTCTTCGATCATTTCATTATGGTCGAATAATAGCTGAGGAACCGTATCTACATCTTGCCAATGGTAATCTTCATAAAAAAAATCGGTCCTAATTGCGACTTTAGAGAATTCGACCAGTGCGTAGTAGCCGATACCAAAGGTGCGTTTTCGCAGCCAATTGTCTTTCGGTAACCAGGGCATCCCTTTTTTTTCCTTCAATCGGAATTCGCTTTCCCCAAAGGTTTTAAATTGCTCTAAATAAACGTTGTCAAGCGAAGTTTTGTCTTTCAGTATTCGGGTGGCGGCCGTTGCCAGCGATTCTTCCAAACCAATAAACCCACCGGGAAGGCCCCAACCATCAAGTTGCTTCCACTTGGCCAGCAAAATCTTCAGTTCCTTATCATGATACCCGAAAATTACACAGTCGATACTTAAATTCTGAAAATATCGTTCGTGGCCGTTGTTTATAAAGTCCGATAGCTCTTCTTCCAAATGTATTCCTTTTTTCTACTGTGTTAAATATAGGAACTTCTAGTTGTTTTCTTATTTTTAACAGATTTAAAACCAATATCTTTAAATGATCGATGTTCCCGAGCATTATTTTAAAAACGATACTTCATTTCGACAATGGCTTCATAAAAACCATATGCAGGAAGAAGGCATTTATTTGATTTTCTATAAAATTGCGCATGAAAAGGAGAGTATGCGTTGGGAAGAGGCCGTAAAAGTTGCCATTTGTTACGGTTGGATCGATAGTACGGTTAAAAGTTTAGGAGACGGTAAGCGCCGACAATATTTTTGTCCGCGAAAACCTAAAAGTGTTTGGAGCAAAGTTAACAAGGAGTACATTAAGGATTTGATAGCCAAAGGCTTGATGCATTCAAGCGGATTTAATAAAATAACGGCGGCCAAAACCGATGGCTCATGGACCGCCCTTGACGATGTTGAAAATGGTGTAATTCCCCTAGCACTTAAACAAGCATTCGATAAAGCCCCCGATGCCTTCAAGAATTTCAACACCTTTACGCGAGGTCAGCGAAAAAGCTATCTTTATTGGCTAAACCAAGCAAAGCGCCAAGAAACCCAGCAAAAACGGATTTCCGAAATCGTACGGCTCTCATCAGAAAATATTAAAACTCGCCCAGGAACAGAGCGCTGATCAAAAAACGAAATTCATGAATTATAGAAAACGTATTTTATCATTCTTAGTACTTCTTATAAGCACCCTTAGTTCTTCGCAAACGGCTAATTCAGCTGATCAATTGGCCGCTATTCGCAGTGAAGGATTTGTAAATTCGCAAGCCTATGGTATTCTTAGCGAGCTTACCGATGTGTATGGACAACGCCTTACCGGCAGTCGAGAATACCTGGCTGCCGCGCAATGGATGTCGGAAAAAATGAAAAGTGTCGGTTTGCAAAAAGTACATTTTGAAAACTATTGCGATGATTGCCGTGGGTGGAGCATTAAAGGCTTTAATGTTGAAATGGTCGCACCGAACTATATGAACATCAACGCTTATCCCCTGGCTATGGCAGAAAGCACCCCTGGTATTGTCGAAGGGGAAGTAATTCATATTCGGAACATATGGGACCTTAAGAAAATAAAAGAAGCATATGCCGGCAAACTCAAAGGTAAGATTGTATTTGCAGGAAAAACACCTACTAAAAAACGTCTGACCGATACCATTTTAGATAGGTATACAGATGCAGAGCTCACTAAAATGGAAACACAATTAACACCTCAAAAAGAGGTTACCCCCTTGCCCGAATTAATAAAATCTTGGGAAACATCCGATAGATGGGATCAAGAGTTTCTTGAATTTGCAAAAGCAGAGGGTGCCCTTGCGGTTTTTCGAATGTTGGCGAGAGAGAGTGAAGTACCTGGAATTTTCCATCCCGGAGGTACCTACTATTATTTGGAAGACGATATAAAGCCCCTGCCTTATTTTACCATTTCGCCCGAGCATTTTGGCCGTATCACAAGAGCCATTAAACATAATAAAACACCAAGATTGCGCTTAAATTTAGAAACCGAATTTTATTTAGAACCGGAGAACAACGTTAACATCATCGGTGAACTCACAGGAAAGGATTCAAAACTTAGGACAGAAACAGTACTGATCGGTGGTCATTTCGACTCTTGGCATGCAGCAACCGGGGCTACCGATAATGCCGCGAGCTGTGTAATACTTTTAGAAGCACTGCGAATTCTCAAAGCTACCGGCTTACACCTAAAAAGAACGGTTAAAATAGGCCTTTGGGGAGGTGAAGAACAGGCTTTCTTAGGATCTGTAGCCTATGCCAAACAACATTTCGGCCCCTTGGAAGAAAAACCGAATGCAGCTTCTAAAAAAATCTCGGCCTATCTAAATTTAGACAATGGTACTGGAGCTATTAGAGGCGTTTATTTACAGGGCAATGAATTTGCCCGACCCACTTTTGAAGCTGCTTTTTCGAAGTTAGGTGCCTTGAGCGAAGGCGCCCTCACTATTGAAAATACACTCTCTACAGACCATGAAACCTTTGATCATTACAATATCCCCGCATTTCAATTCATACAAGATGTGTTGACCTATGAAACGGTTACCCATCACACCAATATGGATTTTATCGAATACGTACCAAAGGAAGACCTTATGAAAAACGCCGTCATCATGGCTTGGACGATTTATACCCTGGCCAATACCACTCAAAAAGTTCCCAGAAAAAAGAACTGATTTAACCCAAACCTAATGAAACAAAATTCTATGCGAACCTTTTTAACTACCTGTCTGCTAAGTGTTTTCTGCTCAACTTCGTTATGGAGCCAAGAAAAGAAAGCTGCCGAAAAGAAAACCACTTGGGACGTTTCGAACCCCGGTGATACCTTCAAGTACCAAAGTCATAAATTTACTACAGAGGAAGGTACCTGGATGAATTTAGATGTTAGCCCCGACGGGAAAACCATTGTTTTTGATCTTTTAGGTGATATCTATACGATACCCATGACCGGTGGAAAAGCACAACCATTGCGAACAGGTATTCCTTTTGAGGTGCAGCCTAGGTTTAGCCCCGACGGTACCAAAATCTCTTTTACGAGCGATGCCGATGGCGGAGATAATATTTGGGTCATGAATGCCGATGGAACGGACGCTAAGCAATTGACCAAAGAAAAATTTAACCTGCTCAACAATGCTGTGTGGGCATCCAATGGCAATTATTTGATTGCCAGAAAACACTTCACCTCTCAACGTTCTGTCGGTGCCGGCGAGCTTTGGCAATACCACATTACAGGAGGTTCTGGCCTTCAGATTACTAAACGTAAGAACGATCAGCAAGATGTGAACGAACCTACGATTTCTCCAGATGGGCGCTATCTGTTCTATAGTGAAGATATGTATCCAGGCGGCTTTTTTCAATACAATAAAGACCCCAATAAGCAGATTTATGTCATTAATCGATATGACTTTGAAACAGGAAAAACCACTCGGGTAACGGGCGGACCTGGTGGTGCTGCGCGCCCTCAAATTTCTAGGGATGGAAAAAAAATGGCGTTTGTAAAAAGGGTACGTACCAAATCTGTTCTGTTTGTTCATGATTTGACAACCGGAGAAGAATGGCCCTTGTACGATGCACTGAACAAAGACCAACAGGAAGCTTGGGCTATTTTTGGTGTGTACCCGAACTTTAGCTGGGGGCCAAATGATACCAACATCCTATTTTGGGCCGATGGAAAAATCAATTCCATTAATATTTCCAGTTTGGAGGTTAGCAATATTCCCTTTTCGGTAGCGGCCGATATCAAAATTGCGGAACGGGTGCATTTCGCGAGTCCCGTAGCTCCCGATGAATTTGAATCCAAAGTAATAAGACAAGCCGTCACGGCTCCTGATGGAAAGACCGTTGTCTTTAGTGCCATGGGCCAATTGTGGGCCAAAAAATTACCAAGTGGCACTCCCAAACGACTCACCAAAGGAACCGATTTAGAGTTTGAGCCTACTTTTTCCCCCGATGGTAAATCGATTGTTTTTGTGAGTTGGAACGACGAACAATTGGGTGCTATACATATTGTATCGGCCTCTGGTGGCACCCCTGCTCGCTTGACAAAAGAAAAGGGCATCTACCGAACCCCAAGTTTTTCAGGGGATGGAAATCTCATTGCCTATGTAAAGGAAAGCGGGAATCTTGACCAAGGAAGAACCTTCGCCAAAAATACCGGTATCTATCTGATGTCTAAAACAGGGGCAAACGCCAAACTACTTGCTCCACAAGGGGAATACCCTATGTTTACCAAAGACAACAAACGTATTTTTTATCAATCGGGAGGTACTTATTTTGGCAGCTTGACCAAAAGTCTACATTCGGTCGATTTAAATGGAAAAGACCAAAAAACCCATATTAAGTCGAAGTATGCCAATCGCCTGGTACCAAGTCCTGACAATGAATGGATTGCATTCACGAATTTGCACAAGGCCTATATCGCCCCTTTGGTGATGACCGGAAAAGAAATTGATCTTGACAATAAATCGAAAGCCGTACCGGTGTCCCAAATAGCCAAAGATGCAGGGATCAACTTGCATTGGTCTGCAGATAGTAAAACTGTTTTTTGGACGCTTGGAGACACCTATTTTTCGAACAAAATAAAAGATCGCTTTACCTTTTTGCCGAATTCTCCCGACAGTATCGCCAAAATGGATACCGTTGGTATACGCATGAATCTTAAAGTTACCGGCGACAAGCCCAAGGGTACCATTGCATTCACGAATGCCCGAATCATTACAATGGAGGGTGATCAAGTAATAGAACAAGGGACTTTGGTAGTAGACGGTAACCGAATTGCTGCTGTTGGCAAGGCTTCCGAAGTAACTATTCCAAAGGGTGCCAAAGTATATGATTTGGAAGGAAAAACGATTATGCCGGGGCTTGTAGATGCCCATGCCCATGTAGGAGGTTTTAGATACGGCTTGGCAACTCAAAAACACTGGCAATTGTATGCCAACCTAGCGTTCGGGGTTACCACTGCCCATGACCCTTCGGCCAACACCGAAAGTATTTTTACCCTATCCGAAATGATTCGTAGTGGTAAGATGGTAGGACCACGATTATATTCAACCGGTATCATCCTCTACGGTGCCGAAGGAGATTTTAAGGCCGTTATCAATTCGTTGGAAGATGCGCGGTCTTCAATTCGCCGTACTAAGGCATTTGGTGCCAAATCGGTAAAGAGTTATAATCAACCCCGAAGGAATCAACGACAACAGGTAATGCAAGCCGCACGCGAATTAGGAATCAATGTGGTGCCCGAAGGGGGATCCAACTTCTATCACAATATGACCATGTTAATGGATGGCCATACCGGAATCGAACACAATATCCCCGTAGCCCCCGTATACAAAGATGTACTAGAACTTTGGAAAACAAGTAAGTCGGGCTATACCCCAACCCTGATCGTAAACTATGGCGGTATGAACGGGGAGTATTATTTTTATCAAAAAGACAATGTTTGGGAAAACGAAAAACTATTGAAGTATACCCCGCGTTCTATTGTTGATGCCCGGGCAAGACACCGTACAATGGTGCCCGAAGAGGAGTATGAAAACGGCCATATCTTGGTGTCAAAAACAGCCACTGCCCTTGCAAAGGAAGGCGTAAAAGTAAATCTAGGAGCACATGGTCAATTACAAGGGTTAGGCGCACATTGGGAATTATGGTTATTGCACCAAGGTGGTATGTCGAATCTGGAAGCGCTTCGCGCAGCGACCCTCAACGGGGCAGAATATATTGGCGCAGGGAAGGAAATAGGATCCTTGGTAAAAGGAAAGTTGGCCGATTTGATCGTTTTGGACGAAAACCCTTTGGAGGATATTCGAAATACCGAAACCGTAAAGTATACCATGGTTAACGGAAGATTGTACGATACTGCCACCATGAACGAAATTGGCAACACAAATCAAGAGCGTAGCAAATTTTGGTGGGAAAACAACAAGTACAACCAAGCCTTTCCGTGGCACGAAGCCTCGCAAAGTTTTATGCGGGCCGGTTGTGGTTGTCATCTAGGACACTAGTACTTAAAAAAATGGGGCAATGGTTTTATAGTTAGAAGCCATTGCCCTTTTTAATAAATTGCAAATTTAAGCTTACCTTTGTATTAGGTGTAAGGAGAGTGCTTCGGGCCAGCGTGTTTTCGTTCCCTAATTTTCTGTTCTTCACTTTTTCGAAATGTCCAAGTTACCGAAGGAAAATCAATTTTTAGATCTCTCCGATTATGGCCGACCTATTGCCAAACTCATTGCCAAAAGTTTAAAAAACACCGCGTTTACCCCCATACATGTTACGGTAGGTTTTATAGTGGCAGGTTTGATGGCAATCGTTTGTCTCCTGTATCACTATTATTGGGCTACCGTATTTTTTTTGGTTTTAAAATCTATCTTAGATGCAGCCGACGGGGAATTGGCGCGTATTAAAAAAACACCAAGCCATACAGGGCGTTATCTTGATTCCGTATCTGATATTCTATTAAACCTTTTGATTCTAATTACCATTTGGTACGTTACCGATGGTTCTCTTATTTATACCATTATCGCCTTTTTTGGTATTCAGTTACAGGGCACTTTGTACAATTACTATTACGTTATCTTACGAAATCGACATAATGGGGATACTACCAGCCGGGTTTTCGAAGAAGGCGCACCTATTGCCATGAAAGGTGAAAAACAACGCAACGTTGATATTCTTTATGGTCTGTACAGTATTCTATATGGCGTTTTCGATAAGATTATTTACCGTTTGGACCGAAAAGCGGTGGAAAGCGAGAACTTACCCAATTGGTTAATGACCGCAGTATCTACATTCGGCCTTGGTTTCCAATTGTTAATAATCGGTCTCATGCTCGTTTTCGGACTTCAAAATTTTATTGTGCCTTTCTTTATCGGTTACTCCCTGTGGATCTTTGTTTTTATTGCGCTTCGTAGGCTCGTCAACCAGTAATTTTTTTACATTAGACCGTCGGTATTCGGAGGTTGTTTGTTCTATCCCAGTGCATTGTGAAAAAAATTACCGTTATGAGAAAAGTACTTGTCATCCTAGTCCTTGCCATTTTTTCCGGCTGTGCGCAAACTGCAGAAAAGAATATAAGTAAAACGGCTCTTCTTATTTCCAACGTCAATATTGTTGATGTACGTTCTGGTAGCATACATGAAAAACAACAGGTGGTAATCGACTCTGGAATCATCAAACGTATTTCGAAAACTGTTGCTACTCCTGAAGGTTACAGCACTGTCATTGACGGAAGCGAAAAATACCTCTCCCCTGGCCTTGCCGAAATGCATGCCCATATTCCACCTCCGACCACCGATTCGCTCCGCATCCAAGAAACCTTGTTCTTATACCTTTCCAATGGTGTAACTACCATTCGAGGTATGTTAGGAGATCCGGCACATTTACTACTTCGAAAAAATGCGGCTGAAGGAGCTATTTTGAGTCCACGAATTTTCACCTCGAGCCCTTCATTAAATGGTAATTCGGTAACCAGTAAAGAACAAGCAAAGGAAAAAGTGACGGAATACCAAAATGCAGGGTACGATTTTTTAAAAATACATCCCGGTATTCAAAGAGACGTATTCGATCAGGTCGTTCGTACGGCAAACGAAGTAGGAATCCCATTTGCAGGCCATGTCCCCGTTGCTGTAGGTATTCGCCATGCTTTGAAGAGCAAGTATGCGTCTATTGACCACGTCGATGGGTTCTTGGAGGGTTTGGTTCCCGGGTCGGCGAACGTTCTTGCTTCCGAAAACGGTTTTTTTGGATATAATTTTACCGCCCTGACCGATTTGGAAAAAGTGGACGAGCTGGTGGCAATGGCCAAAGCCAATAAAGTGTGCATCGTTGCTACCCAAAGCTTGTTCGAACGCTGGTTTGCCCCGGTATCTGCCGATGACTTATTGAAACAACCAGAAATGACATACATGCCCGCTTCGACCTTGGCCAATTGGAAAGAAAGAAAAAATGCGTCAACGGAAGAAAGTACGCGCTTTACCGAAAAGAAATGGAACAACTTCACCCATATTCGCAGAACACTGATCAAAGCCCTTCAGGAAAATGGCCATGGTATGTTATTGGGATCCGATGCACCGCAACTTTTCAATGTACCCGGGTTTTCGATTCATCATGAAATAGACGGAATGGAAGCTGCTGGCCTTACTCCTTTACAAATACTGCAATCGGGCACTTTGAACCCGGCTAGGTACTTTGGAATGGAAGCCGAATTCGGTTCGGTAGCGGAAGGACTTGCGGCCGACCTCCTGCTATTGGAGAGCAATCCCTTGGAAGATCTGGATGCCTTGAAGCAACTAAGCGGAGTGATGGTGAAAGGGAAATGGCTTAGCAAGGAAACCATCGATGGAAAACTTAAAGAAATTGCTAAAAACGCCGCCAAAAACTAGATGATAAAATTACTTTTTTTCTTAGCCACCAGCCTACTATACCTAAACACATATCCTCAGGTACTCTTAAAACCGAACAGGTTTTTGATGGTATGGAATTACATAATGGTCGGGTCGTTCTGGTCGAAGGTACACGCATTACCTATGTTGGTAGCGAAACCGATTTGAAGATTCAAAAAGATGTACAACAAATAGATTTAAAGGGCATTCCTATTTTGTTGTTGCACCCATACAACGAAACTAGTTGGAATGATCAAGTATTGAAGGAATCCGGGGTAGAAAGGGCGATTGGAGGTACCGTACATGCTAAAAATTCCTTATTGGCAGGTGTTACTACCATGCGTGATCTAGGCGCCGTAGGGGCGGGGTATACCGATGTATATCTAAAAAAGACCATCGAAGAAGGCATTGTACTCGGGCCTCGACTGTTGGTAGGCAGGTCGGGCCATCGTGACTACGGGGGCCTATGGCCCATGATGGGGTCGATGTTCCTGTAGGAGCAGAACCAGTAAGTGAGGTCGATGAGGCGATAAGAGCCGTACGACGACAATTGGGTAATGGGGCCGACTTTATAGGATTACCGTTGGGGAGAACCTTCACATGCAACTTTTCTACAAGAAGAAATCGACGCCATGGTTGCGGCAGCGACCAGCGCAGGGCGCTATGTAGTGGCCCATGCGGGAACTCCGGAAAGTATGAAACGTGCTATTGCAGGAGGAATAGAAACAATTGAGCACGGAGATGGTGGCACCGCCGAAATATTCAGTTAGATGAAAGAAACAAGGTGGCATTATGCGTAACGCTCGTGGCCGGGAATGCTATTTCCCAATACCGTAGTTGGCAAAAGGCACCGACCCCGAACCGGTACGAATTACAAATAAGAAAAAATCGTTCAAACTTGCCCTTCAATCTGACGTGAAAATTGTCTTTGGCCGAGATGTGGACGTTTTTACCCATGGAGAAAACTACCGTGAAATGGAGTTGATGATCAACTATGGAATGAAGTCCTTGGGTGTGCTAAAATCGGCTACTTCTGGCAATGCCGAAATCTTTCATTTAAATGATTTGGGAAACCTATTAAAAGGTTTTACAGCTGATATCATTGCTGTGGAAGGTGACCCAACAAAAGCTCCTATTGAACAAATGCGTGAGGTTACGTTTGTAAGGAAAGACGGAAAAGTGGTGAAGAATATCTATTGCCCCTTGCTATTCAAAATGCTAGAAAGAGTACATGAAACACCTATAAAAGTGAGCCTTAAATAGATGAAAGCTCCAGTGACCTGCGTACATTCGGCTTCTGTTTGGATACTTAATCTAAACCATTCATAAGCTCCAAAATAGATCTTTCTAATTGCTCATCACGCCCTTTGTCTATAATTCCCGGCATGTTTTTTATTTCAATTTCGGGATCTGTCTCGTTGTTTTCCATCCACTCCCCTGCTTTGTTCTTGGCACTTACGGGGACCACACCCCAAACACCGCCGTTCGGAAGCTGTTCCCATCCTGCAAAGCTGCAGGTTCCCGGTACCGGCATACCCACCGTTTTTCCGATTTTCAGATCAACATAGCCGCTGGCAAAACAGGAGCCATCGCTGTACATAGATTCGTTGAACATGGCCAAGGTAGGTTTTGTCCACCTTGAAGTAGGTTCACCCCCTACTACTTTCGCCTCAGTTTCATAGGACAAGAAAGGCACACCCGTAAAGAACATGGCCAAATCGGCTACCAAATCCCCTCCTTTGTTAAAACGTGTATCAACAATAACGGCTTTTTTGTCCGAGAATTTGCCCATCATTCTTTCATAGATAGAACGGTATGGACCATCGCTCATACCCGGAATATGCACATATCCGAGTACGCCCTTGCTTTTTTCTGCAACTTCTTTTTCGTTTTTTCGCACCCAACGCCTGTATAGCAAACCGTTTTCTTCACGGATCGTAATAGGTTTTACGGTCAACTGTTTTTTACCACCGTTGGTCCCTACCACATCTAACAATGTAAAATTACCCGCTTTCCGATTTAAGTAACTGGCAACATCGCGGTCAGGCGTAATTGTTTCGCCATCGATTTTCTCAATAATGGTTCCAGGCTTTAGCTTAAAAGTGGCCTTGTCCAATGGGCCTCCCTTAATGACCTCGGCGACCTTAATACCATTCCCCTGATGTGAGTAATCCATAAAAATTCCGATAGAGGCGGTAGCATCTCCATTGGGCATACTGCTGTTAAAACGTACTCCAGCATGCGAGACATTAAGTTCACCCAAAAGTTCGGAAGTCATTTCTGCAAACTCGAACGAGTTACCGATATGTGGTAAATATTTTTCGTAGGAAGTGCGCATGGCTTTCCAATCGATTCCATGAAAATTGGAGTGATAAAAAATTGCATTGGTCCGCAACCAGATATGATCAAACATATACTTTCGTTCCGCATCTGTATCGAGCATCATTTCAGACTTGATCGCTACCGGTTTTGTTTTTGAACCTGCCAAATCTACCTTGGCAATTTTTCCATCACTTAGTAAGAACAGGTTTTCCTGCTCTGAATCCCACTGCAAGCTACCGGTTCGAGCCCCTAATGAGATGAGCATTTTTGTGTTTTTTGTACGTAGCTCCGTTTCCCAAAGATTTAAATCTTTTTCAAATCGCGCTAAATAATATAGTTTTTCCCCATCTTTTGACAGGACAGCATCGCTTAATCTGGAGGAATGAATCGTCAATCTACTTCTTCGTAGTTCCAAATCCTCCCAGTCGAATTTTAATGGTGTCATTTTTTTCTTCTGCTTATCTTCCTTGTCATCTTTCCTCTTTCCTTTTTTAGCGTCTTTCCCATCTTCTTTTTTATCATCGTCTTCCTTCTTATCACCCTCTTCGATCAACTTCATCAAGTCGTATTCTTCTTTCGATAAATTGAACTTATCCCAGCTATCTTGAGTAAAAAACATGCTATACGCGTCGAACTCGCTACTTCCGCTGGTAGCATAACTTTTTAAACCATCTCTATTTGCAAACCACAAAAGCTGCTTGCCCCCGTTCACCCACTTGGGTGCTACATCGTAATATCCGCTTTGGGTGAGGTTCGTTCGTTTGGAGCCATCGGCTGCTAAAAGCAGAATTTCACTATTACTTAAAGTAGCTCCCCAATCTACCAGTAACCACTTACTATCCGGACTCCATTTAAAGTACTTATCCCCGTCAGAGAAATGGTATAAATCATCGGGCGTTAAAAGAGTGATAGTCTTTTTGGTTTTTAAGTCCATCACTTTTAAGGTTCTGCGTCCTTCAATAAAGGCTATAGATTTCCCGTCTGGCGAAAATTCCGGTAAATAATTATCCAGCGTATTACTAATTAGCGGTTCTTCTTTGAACAAAGTGGCCGCAAAGAAAAAAGGTTCTTCCTTACGAACTTTTTGCGTTTTATAAATGCCCCATTTGCCATTGCGTTCGCTTGCGTACGCCACCGCTTTTCCATCATGGGTGAATTTAACAAAACGCTCTTGTTCAGGAGTATTGGTTAGCCTTTTGGTCAATGAGCCCTTGACCGAGGTAACAAATACTTCTCCCCGTGAAATAAAGGCAATTTGTTTTCCGTCGGGAGAAATATCCATTTCTTGTACCCCTCCGTTTACAGATACGAATTTATCGGTATTACTAGTAGCTTGTGTTCGAATGTTCATAATCACTTTCTTCGGATCTTCCCCCTCTTTGAATGTATACAATTCCCCATCATAGCTAAAGGCCATTGTACCATTTCCGATACTCAAAGAACGCATAGGGTGTATTTTAAAGCTAGTCAGCTGTTGGTTGCTCGCGGAATTTCCCAATACTAACTTGTGAATATTGAAAGTGCCACTTTCCTCGCTCAGATAGTAAATCGATCGCTGGTCTTTTGCAAATACCGGTGTCCGATCTTCCCCTGCGAAAGAGCTGATTTTTTTATGGGTGTCATTTTGCACATCATAGCTCCATAGATCTCGTGTAATTGCAGATACATGGTGTTTTCTAAATTCGTCTTCATACCCTTTTAAATCGTGATAAATCATTGTACTGCCATCCTCGCTTATTTGAACATCTTCGGCTGGCACTGTCAATACCTGCCCTACTCGACCACCATTTATTGGTACACTATAAAGTTCTGGTTGTCCGCCCGTAGGGTACTGACGATGCAACACATCATCTTGCCTGGCCGCACCGAATAAAATCGATGTATTATCTGCTGAAAAAGAATAGGGCCTTTCATTGGCACTGTGAAAGGTAAGCCGTGTAGCGGGGCCTCCCTTGGCATCCATCGTGTACACATCAAAGTTTCCGTAGCGATTAGACGCGAAAGCCAGCCACTTCCCATCCTTACTCCACACCACTTGTTTGTCATGTGCTTCGTGAAAGGTTAACTGAGTGGCATCCCCACCGAGGGTAGTAACACTGTATAAATTTCCTTTGTAGGTAAATGCGATGGTCGTTCCATCGGGCGATATTGCCGGATAACGCACCCATTGCGGACTTATTTGAGCATAGCTAAAAAATGAAAAAAGTACGGTAATCAGAAAAAACGGCTTGGTAGTCATACGGCTAGGTACAGATTAATAGTGCCGTGAAAGATAGGGAAAGAGACAAAATAAGTAGGGCGTTTTTAGATTTATTTAAGAGTGTTTATTTATCTTAACAAGCCTTAAACTCAAAGGCTAATCATACTCGGAAAACTTGATCTAAGAGAATGTTTTCAAAATTATAAAACAGAGTAGTCAGATATCGTTTAATATAGTATTTATATAAGATCTTCAGAATTTTAACTATACACAAGTAAACTTATTATGCTTATAAAGAATAAAATTCTATTCCGCTTTTTCTTTCTTCTATCTTGTTTATTGGTTTTCCCTTTTCCTTTTAATCTAAGCGAGAAATTTACCTGGCCGGATGAGGTTATGCAATCGATTTATCATAAACTTATTCCGTGGATTGGTAAAAACATACTATCTCTCGAAAATGACATCACCAATTTTACTGGAGGAAGTGGAGACACTACCTACGATTATGTATTACTGCTCTTTTTTGTAATCATCTCGGCATTGGCTACTCTCATTTGGAGTATTTTAGAAAAAAACAAAGTTGAATATCAAAATCTAAACTACATTTTCGAAATTGTACTGAGCTATTTTTTAGGTGCTGTTATGATTAGTTACGGGCTCTACAAAGTAGTCCCATTACAGTTTTCCGAACCTTCATTCTTTAGACTTCTTCAACCTTATGGTTCATCTAGCCCAATGGGATTAGCTTGGACTTTTCTAGGGGCGTCCAAAGGCTATGTTATATTTAGCGGCTTGGCCGAGACCATAGGGGGCATTCTTTTATTTCATAAAAAAACAAGATTACTGGGAAGCTTAATATTAGTACCGGTAATTGTAAACGTTGTTGCTATTAACTTCTTTTACGATGTTCCCGTAAAACTATTTTCTTCTCAATTGTTAGTGTTTGCAATTCTTTTAATTCTTCCAGATTTTAAACGTCTTAAAAATGTTATTCTTAATACAAACGGGACGGTTACAACTAAATACCATTCACTTTTTGAAAGAAGTAAATGGAAGATTACGATCAAATGGTTATTCTTCGCATATGTACTGTTAAGCTGTGTTTATGACGTTTATAATACAAATAAACTATACGGCCCAGATTCTCCAAAGCCACCACTATATGGGCTTTATGAAATTTCCAATTTTGTTATAAATAAAGACACAATTCCTCCTCATCATAAAGATACTGTTGGTTGGCGGTATCTTACAATAGAGCGGTTAGAGTCTATTCAAATTCATCGGAATGACATGAAGCGAAGAGGCTACAAGTCAAAGATTGACACGGTACATAACAAAATTATGATGGAGAGTTTTAGAGATTCTACCAAAAAGTCTATTTTAAACTATTTAAAAACAGATTCAACTTTGACTATTTCCGGGTTTTTAGAAAAAGATACCATTTACTTTGAGACAAAAAGGGTAGAGAAAAAGGATTTCCTGCTAATGAATCGCGGGTTTCATTGGATAAACGAAAGGCCGTTTAATAGATAATAAAGGCTTTTATTGATTATTTAGGCACTGATCAATAGAAAAATGTACCACATGAAAAACAAAAATGAAACCTACTGGAGCCAACGCTATTTGCAAGAACGCACCGGTTGGGATATTGGATACCCCTCAACTCCCCTGAAAGGATACATTGATCAATTAGAAGATAAAACACGCGTTATTTTGATTCCTGGCGCCGGCAACGCTTACGAGGCCGAGTATCTATGGGGAAAGGGTTTTAAGAACATTTACGTGATGGATATCTCGGAAATTCCGTTACTGAAATTCAAAAATCGAAATCCGGATTTTCCCGAAGCGCAATTGCTTTTCACTGATTTTTTTAAATATTCGGGGCAGTTTGACCTGATTTTAGAGCAGACCTTTTTCTGCTCCTTTGTACCCACCACTCAAAATAGAAGTGCCTATGCCAGGCAGATGGCAAACCTTTTAAAACCCAAAGGCAAACTCGTTGGCGTCTGGTTCGATATTCCTTTGACAAGTGATATGGAAAAACGCCCGTTCGGGGGTACCAAGGAACTTTATCTGAACTATCTAGAACCACACCTGGTACCTGTCACCTTTGAAAGGTGTTACAACAGCATAGCCCCTCGGCAAGGAAATGAATTGTTTGGGATTTTCACAAAAAAATAAAGCCCCGACCTATACGGTCAGGGCTTTCCAATTTCAAAGCGTTGTTCTTAGTTACAAAACTTAATGAATGTCCACCGTGTAAAATCGCGCTCAAAAAGGTTGCCACGATAGGTAACCCTATCACCCACACTATACCTAGTGTTTCTAGACCATTCTTCTACACCGTCACAGGCGTTGCCATTCCCAGGGTCGCCACCACCGTCTCCAGGATACGCCTGGTTAGTTCCGGCAATATCTAAAGCAGAGATGCGTGCCCGTCGCGGGGGAAGCAAATTCCCATTGATATCGGTAATCGTAGGTTGTCCGTTTTTGCTAAACGTAAAACTACCGTACATCATGGTCGAATTAATATCGAATTGCCCGGTAAGAAAGGTCGCCGAGTTACTCTTAAAAAATTGATCCACGGCATTGTCCTGTACATTGTCAAAATTGATAATAATAAAGTTATCCCTATCGGATCGGTTTTGCTCGTGAAGATACCCTAAGGTATGTCCTAACTCATGTATGATCACCACTGCGGTCGCACGGGTGCCCAATCGAATAAAACCACGTGAGCCGTTCATACCCAAGGTAGCAACTCCTGAGTTGCTATTGGACCCCGAGCTCGAAATGGTTACATAGTTAGATTCATTGGTACGTTCTACAAAACGTACATTTGTCTTGCTCGTCCATTCAACCATAGATCGTTGCAATTCAGATCTTACGGTACCGCTTAGGCCACTAATCCGATACACTACGGTATTGTTGGTCCATTTACGAACCCCACCGCCCAAGGCAAGGGCAGTCTGGTCGGCATCTGGAACCGGATTTGGGTCATACGAAGAAGCAGTGTCAGCTAATTGGTCCTCAAAAAGTCGCGCGTCAGTTCCGGCGAGACTGTAGGTACCATCCGCTTCCTTTCTTACCTTTACTTTTTCACCAAGAAAATACTTGCTTACAAATTTGTTTTCCTGATCTTCGACCGAGACAACGTCTTCGGTTATCGTTTCTTCCTTTTCACAGGACGTAAATGTTAGGCCAATAGCCAAAACACCTAGCAGGAAGAGTTTCCTAGCATTTTGTCGCTTCAATTTTTCATTTTTAGTATTCATGTTAAAAAATTTTGGGGTTAACAATGAAATGAAATTAGGTAATTGGATATGGGAAAAAAGTTAAAATTTTATATTTTCGACGTATGGTAAGGGAATCTTAAAATCCATTTTCAAAAGAAAATACACTCTTCAAAAAACAAAACCCTATTTTTCCTTAACAAGCCTTTAAGAAATGCCGCTAAAGTTTTTGGTATATTTAGCTTGACTAATTAAATAAGTGAAAAGGCCAAGATAATATGAGGAAAATACCCTAGTGATAGCGTAATTTTCTATTGTATTGGTTACGGTTATTTTCCAACCCAAAAACGAACTGACTTGAAAAAACAACTACTCGCTGCTTTGATGCTTTTTGCATCCCTTACCCTATTTTCACAAGAATTTAAAATGGACCTGGTTCAGGACATGAAACCCCGTAATATAGGCCCTGGCGGCATGAGCGGGCGGGTCACTGCCATTGATGCGGTCCACGCCAACCCCGATATCATGTATGTCGGAACCGCTTCCGGAGGCCTTTGGAAATCGAACTCGGGCGGCATTAAATGGGAACCTATCTTTGACAAGGAACTTACTGCTTCGGTAGGGGCCGTTGCCATACAACAGAGCAACCCTTCGGTTCTATGGGTAGGTACAGGGGAAGGAAACCCTCGTAATAGTCTTAATGGTGGCTACGGAATTTACAAATCCCTGGATGGCGGCAAAAATTGGAAGGCTATGGGCCTTGAAAATACGCGGCACATTCACCGAATTAAGATAGATCCTACCGACCCGAATACCGTTTACGTTGGTGCTATCGGCTCTCCTTGGGGCACCCATCCCGAAAGAGGCGTATTTAAAACCACCGATGGAGGGGAAACATGGGAAAAAGTACTCTTCGTAAATAATAAGACCGGTGTAGCCGACTTGGTTATGGATCCAACCAATCCTAACAAATTGATCGCTGCGATGTGGGAACACAAACGAGATCCCTGGTTCTTTAACTCAGGAGGGAAAGGCAGTGGCCTTTTTATGACACATGATGGCGGTAAAAATTGGAAAAAACTCACCGATGAGGACGGGCTCCCCAAAGGTAACCTGGGGCGTATCGGTGTTGCCATTGCACCCGGTAAGCCCAATGTGGTATATGCGTTGGTAGAGGCAAAAAAGAATGCCCTTTACAAATCTGTGGATGGTGGTTTTAAATGGAAAAAAATAAACGATAAAAGTGATATTGGCAATCGCCCCTTTTACTACTCGGAGATTTATGTAGACCCACAAAATGAAAATCGAGTCTACTCCGTATTTACCTATGTCAACGTATCGGAGGACGGTGGGAAGAATTTTACCCAGCTCATGCCCGCCTATGCGGTCGACAATGGCGTACATCCCGACCACCATGCCTGGTGGATCCACCCAAAAAATGGCCAGTTCATGATGGATGGGAACGACGGCGGTATGAACATCACGAAAGACGGTGGAAAATCATGGCGATTTATCGGGAACATTCCCGTTGCCCAGTTTTACCATATAAATGTAGACAACGAATACCCTTACAATGTATATGGCGGTATGCAAGACAATGGCTCATGGCGTGGTCCCGCCTATGTTTGGAGAGCTCAGGGAATACGCAACAGCTATTGGCAAGAAATCGCCTTTGGTGATGGTTTTGATGTAGTACCGGATAAGGATGACTCCCAATTTGGGTATGCCATGAGCCAGCAAGGCTTTGTTTCCCGTTATGATTGGAAAACGGGCAATAATTATATTGTTCGCCCTACCCCTCCCGATGCAAAAACAAAACTGCGCTTTAACTGGAATGCCGCCATAGGACAAGACCCTTTTGACAATGGCACGGTATACTTCGGAAGTCAATTCGTGCATAAAAGTACCGATAAAGGGCTTACTTGGCAGGTTATTTCGCCAGATTTGACCACGAACGATCGCGAAAAGCAGAAACAAAGCGAAAGCGGAGGACTTACCATGGACGCTACGGGTGCAGAAAATCACTGTACCTTATTGGTTATAGAGCCATCGACCCTGGAAAAAGATATGCTTTGGACCGCTTCCGACGACGGAAGGGTACATTATACCACTACTGGCGGGAACGATTGGGTCGAAGTGACCCAAAATATCAAAGGGCTTCCCAAGGGCAGTTGGATTACCCAGGTAAAAGCCTCCAATAAGAATAAAGGAGAGGCATTGTTGGTGGCCAATGACTATCGCCGTTTCAACTATACGCCTTATGCCTACCGTACTAAGAACTATGGTAAAAGCTGGGAACGTATCGTTGATGGTACCGATGTAAAAAGCTACGTGCTCTCTATTGTAGAAGATATTGAAAACCCGAACCTGGTATTTCTCGGAACAGATGACGGGCTTTATTTATCCTTTAATGCAGGCGCCAAATGGCAAAAATGGACCGAAGGCTTTCCTACTGTGTCTACCAAAGACTTGGTAATACAGCCTCGGGAGCATGATTTGGTCATCGGTACCTTTGGAAGGGCCGCTTGGGTATTGGATGATATTAGACCCTTACGCGCTTTGGCGAAAGATCCGAGCATATTACAAAAAGAAATCAAGCTCTTTGACTCCCCGACCGCATACCAAGCTGCCTACCAGCAGCCTACCGGAAGTAGGTTTGGCGGGGATGCGATGTACAATGCCGAAAACCGGAAGTACGGAGCTATGATTACCTATTACCTTAAGGAAGGAAAGAAAAAGAAAGATACGACAGACGGAAAGGCCGATGATAAAAAACAGGATGTAGCAAAAAAAGAACCGGAGAGTACTGTTGAAAAAGCAAAGGAAGACAAACCAAAACTCACCGGAGTACAAAAGAAAGATTCCATTCAGTTTGATTTTTACGACGGGGAACGGTTGATTCGTACCCTGAAGTATAAAACTCCTGAAAAGGCTGGTTTTCATAGGGTGTATTGGAGTATGAATGAAAAAGGACCAGACCGCCCTGCCCGCAAAATTAGCAAGAGTAAACGGGAGCGCGGTGGTATGGATGTAAAACCCGGCACTTACAAAGTGAAAGTTCATTTTGGAAAAGTTTCTGATGAAACCACGATCGAGGTGAAATCAGATCCTCGATTGAACATTCCTCAAAAAACAATTGACGAGGCCTATGCATTCGGTCAAAAGGTGCAAAAGATTACGCAAACCGCCGCAGATGCTGTAAAACAACTAGTAGAAAACAAGAAGGTAGCCGAAAAATATAGTAAGGAATTAAAGGAGGAGGATGAAAAAAAATACAAAGATCAAATTAAGGCCTCAAAGAATATTGTAAAAGCCATCGATTCTGTGGTTGCCCTCTATATTGGCAAAGAAGACAAACGGCAAGGTATTACCCGAAACCCCGAAATTACCGTCATGCAGCGGGTAGGCAATGCCGGTTATTATGGTGCTACCAGACCTAATGGGATTACAAATACCGAGAAAAAATTATTAGGATTTGCAGAGGAAGAATTAAAAACGGCCCTTTCAAAGACCAATACTTTTTTCTCCGACCGGTGGAAGGCTTACAGAGAGGATATGGAAGAACTAACAATCTCTCCCTTTAAAGAAGTTAAGACTTTTAGTTTGGATTAAAGAATGTTTCCCTTCATATCAAAAACATCAATTAAAAAAAGTATCATGAAAAAAATCATTGCAGTTTGCATTGTTGCACTCGTTTGGGGGTGCAAAGAGAAAGAGGCACCGGCCGCACCTTCCATTGCCGAAACCATGAAAACCTATACCATTGAACAAATGATGAACAATGAAGCCATAGGAGGTGGTAGTTTTTCGCCGGACAAGTCAAAATTGCTTGTTTCGAGCAATCGTTCCGGAATTTACAATATGTATACGGTTCCTGCCTCTGGAGGTGATATGAAACCGGTTACCGCTTCGGACAGTTCCTCGGTTTTCGGAATTTCCTATTTCCCCCGAGACGAACGCATGCTTTTCAGAATGGATGGCAATGGAGATGAGATTTATCATATTTATCTAAGGGATTTGGATGGTTCTCAAAGAGATTTGACGCCGTACGAAGGTAAAAGAGCGAGTTTTTATGGTTGGACAAAAGAAAAAAACAGTTTTCTTTTCTCCTCCAACAAACGCGATGACCGTTACACAGACCTATATGAGATGGATCTTGAAACCTTCGACGCAAAATTGCTTTATACGAACGAAGACGGCTATTTCTTAGGAGGTCTTTCAAACGACAAAAAATACCTTCCACTTATAAAACCCATAAATACCAATGATGCTGACCTATTCCTTTATAATATGGAAGACAGATCGTTGGCCAAGATTAACCAAAACCAAAGTGCCAATAGTCCAGAAGATTTCTCTCCCGATGGAAAATATTTCTATTATACAACGGACGACGGCGAAGAATTCAGCCAGCTAATGCGCTATCGCATCGAGGATAAAACAGTTGAAAAAGTACTTCAGCGAGAATGGGATATCCAAGGAAGTTATTTTACGGAGAACGGCACTTACCAGGTCACCTACATCAATGAAGACGCAAAGAATGTGATAGAGGTCATGGATGTCGCCACTGGCAAGAACATCGAATTGCCTTCTTTTAACGGTATGGATATTACCAATGTAGGCTTTTCGGAAGACGAAAAAACGATGCGATTTTATGCAGGTGGCTCCCATACCCCATCAAACCTATTTGTATATGACCTTGAGACAAAAGAACAGACAAAACTTACCGATGTATTGAACAATGAAATCGAAGGGGAAGATTTAGTGAATGCCGAAGTAGTTCGGTACAAATCGTTCGATGGGCTTGAAATTCCCGCTATTTATTATAAGCCTCATCAAGCTTCCGAAGACAGCAAGGTACCGGCCTTGGTATGGGTTCATGGTGGTCCCGGAGGGCAATCGCGCCAAAATTTCAGCTCCTTGATCCAGTATATAGTAAATCACGGATATGCGGTGCTAGCGGTCAATAACAGAGGTAGTAGTGGGTACGGAAAGAGTTTTTATCAAATGGACGATTTAAACCATGGTGATAAAGATCTCAAAGACTGTGTGGAAGGTAAAAATTGGTTGGCCCGGCAAAAGGAAATCGATGCGGAAAAAATCGGAATCATAGGAGGCTCTTATGGCGGATATATGACCATGGCAGCTTTGACCTACACACCTAAAGAATTTGATGTAGGGGTCAACCTGTTCGGAGTAACCAATTGGATTCGTACGTTGAGAAGTATTCCGCCTTGGTGGGAAGCGCAAAAGGAAGCACTTTATTTAGAGTTGGGTGACCCCAATACTGCCGATTCTGTGCGTTTGCGTGCCATTTCTCCTCTATTCCATACCGATAAGGTAACAAAACCACTGATTGTACTTCAGGGTTCCAAAGATCCCAGAGTACTTCAAGTTGAGTCCGACGAAATCGTAGCCGGGGTCAAAGCGAATGAAGTGCCCGTAGAATATGTGCTTTTCGAAGATGAAGGGCATGGTTTTGTCAAGAAAGAAAATCAAATTGAAGCATATAGCAGAATTTTAGCCTTTTTAGAAATGTATTTGAAAGGTGATAAAGGCCAACCCATACAAGACGGGCAGTCAATGACAGCTGATCCGGACACGAAATCTTAAACACAGCTTAGCATACATGAAAAGAATTTTAATAAATATGTTCCTATGGCTTTTTGCCTTAGGATTAACTGCCCAAAATACTGGAGAAGACGAATTGGGTTCATGGCATATGATTTTTAGTACCCTTCGAATGACCAACAAGTTGAGCATTCATGCCGAAGGGCAGTTACGGTATTATGAGGCAGGTAAAAACTTCAACCAATTGTTGTTGCGTACGGGGCTCAACTATCACATAAACGAAAATGCCATTGGTACCATTGGATACGGGTTTATTGATACCGATAGTGCTTTCGAGGAATTCCCCGAAGAGGAGAATATCAAAGAATATCGCATCTTTGAGCAGTTCATCTTAAAAAATAAAGTCTGGGAACTTGGCTTCGAACATCGCTATCGTTTGGAACAGCGTTTTCTTGATTTTGGTTCTAATGGAGGAACCGATGTACAGCATAGGGCGCGATATCGTTTACAGGTAACACTGCCACTTACCGATATTTTATTTCTGAATTTTTATGACGAAGTTTTCCTGAACCTGCAGGGCAATGTCTTTGGCCAAAACCGGTTGTACGCAGCAGTGGGTTTAAACATTACCGATAAATTAAGTGTGCAATCTGGTTATCTAAAAAATCATTTCAACTCGGCCAATTTTGACCGTTTGCAGGTGGCTGTTTTTTATAATCCCGACTTCAGGAAAAAGTAGTTGACATGTGCTGGTATCCAACTTAAGAAGTGAATGTTGTTTGCAGCTAAATGATAGTTGGGAAAGCACTGAAATGAATCGTCCCTTTTTTCGACCTAAAGATTGTTCTCGGCATACTGTCGGGTAGCAATTTGTTTATTAGTATTTAAAATGACAATGACATGAGTCTCGAAAAAGTTACTTTTTACAACAAGGAAGGGCATAATCTGGTTGGGCGAATAGAACTGCCCGCGAATAAGAGCCCCCATAATTTTGTCATTTTTGCGCATTGTTTTACATGTAACAAAAACCTAACGGCCGTGCGAAATATCGGAAAGGCATTCACATCGAATGGTTTTGGTGTACTTCGGTTCGACTTTACCGGTTTGGGTGAAAGTGAGGGTGATTTTGCAGATTCCAATTTTTCCGGAAACGTAGAGGATCTAGTGGCAGCAGCACGGTTTTTGGAAGAAAACTATAGCGCCCCTACCCTATTGGTTGGACATTCATTGGGAGGTGCCGCCGTTATATTCGCTGCTGAAAGAATAAATTCGATACAAGTACTTGCCACCATTGGCGCCCCATCGGATCCCAGTCACGTTCAACACTTATTAAGAAGTGGTTTGCAAGAAATCGAGGCGACCGGCAAAGCAACCGTCAACTTAAGCGGAAGGGATTTTACTATTAAAAAACAGTTTCTAGAGGACTTACGATCTAAATCACTACCCGAAACAGTAAAAAAACTACGTAAACCGCTATTAATTTTGCATTCCCCACAAGACGATACGGTAGGGATTAAAAATGCCGAACAAATATACGTTGCTGCGCATCATCCGAAAAGTTTTGTATCGTTAGATGGCGCAGATCACTTGTTAACCGATAAAAGAGATTCTATCTATGCAGGTAGCGTCATTTCGGGATGGGCTCAACGGTATGTGGAGGTTCCCAAACAGACCGAGCTAAAATCCCAGCACCAAGTCGTTGCCAGTTTGGACGATGCGGATGGTTTTACGACCGCAATGAAGGTTGGCAACCATTATCTTGTTGCCGATGAACCTGTGGAATTTGGAGGGAATGATTATGGCCCTTCCCCTTATGAATTGGTATCCGCGGGCTTATCAGCTTGTACGGCGATGACGGTGCAGATGTATGTTCGTCGTAAAGGGTGGCCCCTAGAAAACATTGAAGTTCATACATCATATGGTAAATCACATGCCGTAGATTGTGAAGATTGCGAATCAACAAACGCAAAGATAGATACATTTAACAGGGCTATTAAACTTACGGGAAACTTAGACGAATCACAGGCAAAACGTATTTTAGAAATAGCCAACAAATGCCCGATACATCGCACGCTGCATAGCGAGACACAGGTAATAACCCAATTGGTGGAATCATGAAAAGCCCGCTTTTTGAAGTATCCCTAAATAGTGAATATGGTATCTTGCTACCCAAAACGATCATTGCGCCATTTTTACAGAAAAATCAAAAAAGGGTAAAGGTCGAGGCGCATTTTGAGGGTAAAACCATCACTTTGCATGCCGCTATTCAGAGAAGAGGAGATAATCATTATATGATGTTTGGTAAAAGCAACCAAAAAGCCCTGGGCATATTCCCAAATGACTATTTTCAATTACAGTTTTTTGAGGATGATTCTAAGTACGGAGTGGAAATATCGGAGGAATTAGAGGCGGTTTTTTTGAGTGATTATGAGGCATACCAAATTTTTGAATCGTTCACTGATGGAAAAAAGCGAGGAATCATCTATATGATTTCAAGATACAAGGTATCCCAGACCCGAATTGACAAATCTATTTTACTATGCGAAAACCTAAAAAAGGGGATTCAGGACAACATGGATCTATTAAAGGTATTTTGAAACAATAGCTTCAGCTTGCCGCAAAATATTACGTAACTTTAGGCCAGAATAACTTAAAAACCTGGAAATGAAAAAAATAAAGCTAGTAGCGCTCGCCCTAGTTGTAGGTGCATTTTACAACTGCAAGGAAGTAAAAAAAGAAGCGCAAGAAGTCACCGAGGAGGCCGAAGCGGCGGTTGAAGAAATGAAGGAAGAGGTATCTATAGAAAGTATCAAGTTTTCCATGGAACCCAAAAGTGAAAGCACCGTTAAAGGCGAAGTAAGTTTTACGGAAGAAAATGGTGAAGTTAAAATGATAGCTGTTCTTACCGGACTTACAGAAGGGGAACATGCGATTCATATTCATGACAAGGCCGATTGTTCATCTGCAGACGGTAAATCTACGGGAGGGCATTGGAACCCTACTTCCGAACCACATGGAAAATGGGGTGCAGCTGAAGGATATCACAAAGGAGATATAGGTAATTTTATAGCAGATGCCGAGGGGAATGCTACAAAAGAATTTGTAACAGACCAATGGTGTATTGGTTGTGATGATGCCAATAAAAACATTGTAGGGAAGGCGGTAATCGTGCATCAGGGTGTCGATGATTTCGAATCGCAGCCGAGCGGAGATGCTGGTGCAAGAGTAAGCTGTACCGGTATTATAAATTAAATTAGAAACAAGACTAATAAAAAAAGCTACCTAAATATAGGTAGCTTTTTTTAGTTTAAATGGTCAGTTATGACCTTTATACTAGCACTATAAGTGCTCTTCTTTTGGCTTTAAAGCTTTGTTAAGCGATTTTTGAGCCAAAAACAAACGGTATCCTACAAACAACATTGCAGCAAACCAAACAGTAAATAAAATGTATTCCATAACGTTGGGGGATTTTGGTGGAACATTTAGGTTAAATTCAATTTTGCTCTTACATACTTGGGGCATTAAAGAGCGGTAAATAAAATAATTGAACGATAAATATAGGAAATAGCTTTCTATTTTCCTACAATAAATTAAAAATAACCTCTTACAAAATTTCTTTTTCATCAACATCCCTGTAAAATACCTTCTGTTTTTAGAATCTTCCAAAAATCAGAACAACATGGCGTAAGTACACTTATTTCCCTTATTTTTGCCCTCTTAAGTACTGTGCTATGAACCCTTCGGCAACTGGATGGATCGATAAATTTGGATCTTTGGTAAAGGTGCGACCAGACGCATATACCGATTTCAGGGATTTGTATAGCGGCTTAAAGAAAGCGGGCTTTGTTTATGGTGTTAATACTCAAATTCCAAGA
This sequence comes from uncultured Flavobacteriaceae bacterium, assembly GCA_938010765.1. GTDB lineage: Bacteria > Bacteroidota > Bacteroidia > Flavobacteriales > Flavobacteriaceae > Pelagihabitans. The sequence continues at coordinate 54,701 of CALLVX010000076.1, forward strand.
TTCATAGAGGCCGAACACATACTCTCTGAGGATGAAAAAGCAAAAATTAATCTACTAAACGCTTTATACTACACTTATTTATTAGAAAAAAAAGAGATCGACTTCATCGTTTTTCTTGAGGAAGTGTTTCAGTTTTATAGTGCACTCAAAATCAATCAGATTTCTTTCCTATCGGGACTTTTTTCTGAAAAGAAAACTTCGAGTCAACTTGAAAAACTAATAGATTCCCGTGTGTATTTAGAGGATAACGTCATCAGCAAGACCTTTAATAGCATTATCACCAATTCCCTGTTGTTTGTAGATATATTACTTTTTAAACAATATCTTCAAGAAAAGGACACTATCTATCAACATGCACAATTGCTCGAATACTTGGCAATAAATATTACGTACCATGCACTAAACTCGAAAGAAAAGAACAAAAGCGATGAAAAGTTGGCACAGCTTTTCGCCTCCTCCCTTACATTTATAGATAGCGACCTACAGCATTTTGATGGTTCTTATAGGAATAAATTGTTTCAAGTACGGAGTGTTTGGGAAAATAGGTATTTTTTAGATATTGCCTGTTTGGCGGTGTATGAAGATAGTTCGTTGGAATACAAGGAATCAGAGTTCATTTTTGGCATTGGGAAAGACCTAGGTTTTGAAAGAAAACAGATTACCAGGTCTTTGGAAGAAATTAGTTATTTTTTCAAAAAAAATGCACGCATTATTCCGTTTTTAAAAGACCAAAATTTGGCTGTACAGTTTTACGACAGCATGTCTAAAGTTGTTAATAAGTTGATTCTAAGAAATAGTAGACGCTTGCAAAAAGAACTTTCAGAAAGCAAGGAATTAGTAGCCTTAATTTCCAAATCGACCGTCAAAGATTTAAGTCCAGAGGAAAGAAAAAAAATACGTCATCAGCTACTTGATATTTTTAAAACCATCCCATCGTTGGCAATTTTTATTTTGCCGGGCGGGGCCGTTTTGTTACCAATTTTCATTAAATTGATACCGAAATTACTACCTTCTTCATTTGATGATAATCGTGTGGAAAAATAAATTTTTTCTTGTTAATTTTTTAGTATAAGAAAAATCTATCGCAGCATTTATCTATTTAATAACCAAATATCTAACAACACCTACTCTAACCAAAACTTGAAGTCACGAACACGCTCTCTACTCACAATGATTTCTTGTTCGGAAAAGCGATTAAGTTTAATTTGAAGACGCGAATTGGTATAGGCTACGATGTCTTTTATGTGATTGATGTTGATATAGAATTTACGACTTACCCTGAAAAATATTTTAGGCTCCAATTCAGATTCAAGATGCTCTAACGTGGTTTCCAATAAATAATTTCTACCATCCGTTGTCGCCGCATAGGTCCCTTTGTTTTCACTATAAAAACACTCAACCTCATCGGCATTGATAATTTTGAGATGCTGCCCTACCCTAGCAGTAAATCTCTTTTTATATTCTCGCTCAAGCGGATTCACTAAAAGCTTTTTGATGTCATCAAAATCTAAAGCTATTTTTTGGGTTTCGGGCTTAAATTCTTTATACTTCTTTACAGCAACTTCAAGGTCTTCATCATCGATGGGTTTCAATAGATAATCAATGCTATTCAACTTAAACGCCTGTAAAGCATATTCATCATAAGCGGTAGTAAAAATGATAGCGCTGTTTACATCTACGACTTCAAAAATTTCGAAAGACAGGCCATCCGACAATTGTATATCCAAAAAAATCAGGTCGGGATGAGGGTTTCCCTGAAACCACTCGATTGCCTCCTCTACAGAGTGCAACATTACCGATACGGGAACATCGAGGTCAGACAAGAGTCTAGACAAGCGCCTCGCAGCCGGTTTTTCATCTTCTATAATAATTGTAGTCATCTGCTGGTGTTTGGTATTTGGTGAAAGAAAAGCGCAGTGGCCTTTAAGAATCTATTGTTCCTCTTCCATATATTTTTTTATTTGTCGCTCTTCCCATTCACTTAGAAAGTTTGGTTTAAAGCTCTTAGCGCCAGACTCATAAACAAAAACATAAAATGCATGACAAGCAAGGCCAATACCCCAAAGAATGGGAGTGCCAATTACGTTCCATTCGAACCAATTCAAAAAGCCGGGCTCATTATTGCCATTTTCAAGTAGTATTTCAAGCACGCGCCATTTTACGATAAGTAGTAGAATATTGACCACAATATATGCGGTCAAATGTTTATAAAAACCTTTTATACTGTCGACTCGTTTCTTTGCTTTGATAAACAAATCGGATTGTTGATTTTTCATTGGTATTCAGATTACGTTTTTTTTAATTTTCGCTGTCTTCCCGTATAAATTTCTGCAGTTGGCGCTCTTCCCATTTCTGTCCAAAAAATGAACCACCACGAAGTATTTTGATGCCATGTATACAGAGTCCAATCCCCCAAATAATGGGAGTGCCGTACAGATTCCAGTCAATCCAATCAAGGAAGGCCGGATCGCCCATTACTCTTTTACTGAGTAAAACGAATGTAAAGTGGTCCCTTAAAAGTAGTAAAAGTGCATTGACGACAAAATAGGTCGCTACATGATTATAGAAATACTTAAGCTCGGCCACTCGAACCTTGGCCCTTTGGTACTTTGATTTTTCTTCGGTTGTCTTCATTAGAATCGCTTGTTAAATTTATCGGCCTCTCGTTCGTCCTCCTCTACATATTTTTGAATTTGGCGCTGCTCCCAATCTTTACTGAACAAACTATACCCGAAAACTTTCGCTGCGTGAAACCCTAAACCGATGCCCCATGCGCCCCATACAAAAAAAGTACCCAGATCAAAGAAGGCTTCATTAAAGCTTTCACCATTTTCTAAGTTTCTTATTATTTTACTGGTGGTTATAAACGTATTAACGACCACATACACCGTTAAATGAACATAAAACCCTTTTAACTCCTCGACCCGTTTTCGGGCCCTAGCTATTTTTTTACCATCTGAAAATTCTTGCATAACCTTTGTATTTGGTATTACTATTCCCATTTGTTACTAACTTTATCATCCTTCATGAACTCTTTAATTTTTCGGTCTTCCCAACTTTTACCAAAAAAAGGGTTCATATCAAAAGCTTTGATGCCTTGAAAGACTAGACCAATGCCCCAGCCTAAAGCGGGCCAAAGAAACCAGGCATAACGCCACTCATCTGCATAATAGTTCAACCCGGCCAAAAAAGATATGACCAGTATATAAGAAACTAAGCTTGTATAAAATTTCTTCACTTCGGCCACTCGCTCTTTGGCCCTAAGATATTTGTTATCGCCGTCTAGAAAATTCATTTAGTTTATTTTTATTATTGTACCCTACAAATCTCTTAAAGAAACCTTTTATTTAAAAAATCGTTTTCCCGAACTGTAATTTTTAGAGGACGAATCGTAGAATCAACAGCAAACTATAAGTACATTCAGAAGTTCTCATCCTCCATATACCTCCGTATCTTGCGTTCTTCCCAACGTTTTCCCCATAATGGGTGGCGCCCGAAGGCTTCCATGCCATGAGCGGTCAACCCAATACCCCATCCTATCATAGGAAAAAGTACCCATGGAAAACTTGTTCCTTGATAATTGAGATAGGCCAAAAAGGGTATGACAATGCAATAACTGATCAAATTTCCATAAAAACCCTTGATTTTTTCTACTCGCTCCTTGGCCTTTTCATACCGTTTGTCATCTATAAACGACTTTTGCGTCTCAAGGACCGAAACTTGTTTTTTAAGTATAGGTAGGTGCACGCTAAACCCGGTTGCCGATTTATGAATACTTACTTTTTTATTCGAGAGAATATCGTACCGCTGTCGAATATTTTGTAGGCCCACCCCACTGCTTTTTTTAACAACTTGCTTCTCTTGTAGATTATTACGAACCACCAACGCCCCGTCTTCTTCAATAACAGAGATATGAAGCGGTTTCGATTTCGTTACAATGTTATGTTTCACTGCATTCTCTAGTAATAACTGAAGTGATAGTGGAACGATTTTAGCCTCGGGGTCGCTACTTTTTTCAGGTATATCTAGCACAATACTTTCTTCAAAACGCATTTTCAATAAACGCACATAGGTTCTGGCAAATTCTAGCTCCTCATCTACCGAGACCAAGTCTTTATTCTTTTGTTCCAAAACATATCGGTAGATCTTACTAAGTGAAGTGGTAAATTTCTGTGCCTGATAAGGGTCTTCCTCGATCAAGCTGGTCAATACATTTAAACTATTGAATAAGAAATGAGGGTCGAGTTGGTTCTTGAGGGCATCGAATTTGGCAGAAGCGGTGCCAGCAATGATCTTTTGTTCCTTGACCTTGGCTTCTTGGCGATGTTTATAATACCAAACAGCATAAAAAATTAAAGACACTACTAAGGCGATTACCATAGATATCCAATAGTCTTCGATACGCTCTCCCATTAAAAAATCGCCAACACCCCTCTTATAAACACCGACCAAGAGTATGAACCTGGCCACAAACACCCCTATCAATGATACGACTACGTTGCCGGCAATACCAATTGAAAACCGTTTTAAAGTAAAAAGATCTTGTCTGTAATTGTTCAATAAATACTGAAACCACAGAGCATTGACCATATAAAGGATTACCGAAAAAATCATGTTCTCCCAAAAATCTTCCAATAGCTGCGCCCAATCGACACCGTCATCAAACTTCCCGTAGAAGAAATAGATAAGAATGAAAACACCATATACAAGGACACCAATCAATACGGCATTAAACAAGTCTTTTCTTAATCGCTGCATTCTTTTTATTTAGTACAATTCGCCAGTGTCGATTCCGCTCTGTCTTTACCCCAATTAGGGTGAAAATCGCTCTCAGGTTTAAAGTTAGCAAAAAGTTCTATGGAACGCTCTACATCTTTACAGTAAGGAGCCGTATCTTGCCCGAAATAACTCGCAGACCCCATATCCCATTCCGCTTTCGAAAATACGACCCTTGGGTTCTCCGGAGCCAATTGCAAAGCTTGGCTATACAAAGCCGCGACTTTTCCTGAAAGCGACATACCATAGGTAGCACCATCGAAGGCGATCCAGGCCGTATGAATCATAGCCTGTTGCACTAGAATTTCAGGGTTATCAGGTGAAATAGTCTTCGCAATGTCTATAAACTCTTGCGCCTTTTCCAATTGCTGACTTAGTATGGTTTTGTCTTTTTCATTAAAAGATAAGATGGTATTTATCTGGGCCACATAATAGTGGGGCAACCAATTGTCTAACTCGACCGAGCCAATTCGTTCGAACATATTCGACGCTTCTACCGCTTTGCCTTCTCCCCATAACTGAAATGCCTTTTGCATCCCCTTGGCGTATTGACCCTGCCCGAAAGTAAGGGTCGACATTAAAAAAACTGTAATTGCAACTAGATTCTTCATGGTATTCGTTTTATAGTTTAATGATTTGTTTTACTGTTTTCCCTTTTACTTGAAATTTCGCATCCTCCCATTTTGGAGGACCAAAACGGGCCGGCGCATTGTTTGAAGCACCTGTATCTTCCGTAGGTATCCCAAAAAGGGCATCTAATTTTCCATCATTGTCTTTATCATGGCACAACGAAATAGCATAGGTACCGTCGGGAACATTCTCAAAAACGACTTTTGACTCCCCATTTTTTATTTCCCCATGCGTACCCATCTTAATTTTCTTTAACCATTGACTCTTGGCGACATATAGGCCTACAACCAACAATCCTTTATACGAACTTATATTTAGCACCTCCACTTCAGTCGTGGCGGTATCTTTTTCTTGTGTAGAAGCGAATTGGTTTATTAGAAAAAGAAGGCAGAGTAAAAAAGCTTTTTGCATTTTTAGAGAATATTATTAGACAGCACAAATTTGATACAATCGAACCGGGAATTGAAAAAAGTACTACCGAACTGTTGGTTTTTAGGATTGAATCGTAACCAATGCTTAACAGCTGTTCAAAAGCGTACCGATATCGGTTGAAATACCAACTAAAATTCCAGTAATTTCACCCCATGGTCAAAAACATTCAGTTGCGGGTACCCCTTAAAGAAGAAGAACAAACGGGCATACTTGCGCAAAAAGTGTCCCGCCACTTGGGCATTCCAAGCACGGACTTTGCATACAAAGTACTTCGAAAATCGATCGACGCCCGAAAATCCACCATCTACTTCAATTACAAATTGGAAGTGTACATAAATGAACCCGCTCCCGTAACCGAGAAATACACCTTTGCCTACCAAAATGTTTCCAATGCAAAACCAATTCACATCATTGGCTTCGGTCCGGCAGGAATGTGGGCGGCCTTGCGTTGTTTAGAGCTCGGCTTCAAACCTATTGTCATTGAGCGAGGAAAGGATGTTAGAGAGCGCCGAAGAGACTTAAAAGCAATCAATAGAGATCACCTTGTCGACCCGGACAGCAACTATTGTTTCGGAGAAGGAGGTGCAGGCACCTATTCAGATGGAAAATTATATACCCGAAGTCTAAAGCGCGGTGATGTAAGGCGCGTTTTTGAAAGTTTGGTACATCATGGCGCCACCGATCAGATATTAATAGATGCGCACCCCCATATTGGCACAAATAAGCTACCCAAAATAGTCCAAAATATACGGGAAACAATTTTACAACATGGCGGCGAAGTACATTTCAATACTAAAGTAACAGATTTTATAATACATGGTAATCGACTGAAATCTATTATTTTAAACAACTCAACAGAAGTGAGTACCAATCGAACGATCCTGGCCACTGGGCATTCAGCAAGAGATATTTTTCACCTATTAAACGAAAAACGAGTTTTGTTAAAAGCAAAGTCTTTTGCGATGGGGGTTCGCGTAGAACATCCGCAACACATTATCGACTCGGTACAATACCATTGCAAAAGTACTCGTAACCACCTACTCCCCGCAGCTGCCTACAGCCTAGTGCATCAGGTAAAAGAGCGAGGCGTCTACTCGTTTTGTATGTGCCCGGGCGGGTTTATCGTTCCTGCCGCAACGGCGCCAGGTGAAGTGGTCGTCAACGGCATGTCGCCTTCAAAAAGGAACAACCTATATGCAAATTCTGGTATTGTGGTCGAAATTAACGCCGAAAAAGACCTTGGCAACTATGAGAAATATGGTGTATTTAAGGCATTGCAGTATCAAAAAGATCTAGAACGACTTGCCTTTACGGCAGGTGGCAGAACCCAGGTAGCCCCTGCCCAACGACTTACCGATTTTGTAGAAGGGAAAGTGTCGAACGATTTGAATGCTACAAGCTATCAACCAGGATTACAATCTGCCCCCTTACACTCATTGCTCCCAAAATTGATTGGCGGTAGATTACGACAGGGGTTTAAGGAATTCGGAAAAAAGATGAAAGGCTACTATACCAAGGAGGCGAACATCGTGGGAGTTGAATCACGCACCTCATCACCTGTAAGCATTCCAAGGAACGAACGGCTAGAGCATCCCGAAATCAAAGGTCTTTTCCCCTGCGGCGAGGGTGGTGGTTACGCCGGCGGCATTATCTCTGCAGCGATGGATGGGGAGCGATGTGCAGAAGCTGCCGCGAGTGCCCTGTAAATGGGGTTTATGAAAGAAGAAGTATGGTACGTAGATAAAATACTTATCTTTAGGAAAATGTACCATCTTTCTTTATGATTCAATTCAATACCCCCCTAGAGGCGTTCTTGCATTGGGAAACAAAAAGCCCAGAACGTATTTTTTTCAACCAGCCCATTCAAGGCACTATTAAAACATTCACGTACGCAGAAGTAGGCATAGAGGCACGCTGTATTGCCAATGCGCTTTCTAACTATCAATTGCCTAATCAAAGCCATATTGCGCTTCTTTCCAAAAATTGCGCCCATTGGATTATTGCAGATTTGGCGATCATGATGGCCGGACATGTTTCCATACCCATTTACCCGACCCTTAATGCGCAATCTATTGAACAAATATTGGCTTTGAGTCATACCAAGCTAATTATTATAGGTAAGTTAGATGATTTTGCATCGCAGGAACCGGGAATACGGTACATCCCTAAAATAAGTATCGGTTTGTACGGCGAGAGTACAGGAGATTTATGGGAAGATTTGCTCGGACGGCACAAACCTATTGCCACAATCCATCAACAGCGGCAAGAAGATCTGGCAACCTTGATCTACACCTCTGGTACAACGGGGATACCAAAAGGGGTAATGCATAGTACCGGTAATTTTATGCGCAGTGCGTATCAACTAGCCGAACTTGTTGTCTTGCCCGACCCTCCCAAACTATTCTCTTACCTACCCTTATCACATATCGCGGAACGCGCTGGTGTAGAGATGAGAGGTATGGCGATGGGTGCCTGTATATCGTTTGCCGAGTCTTTAGATACCTTTGCCAAGGATTTAGAGAACACCCAACCACATTCGTTCGGGGCCGTACCTCGAATAATGACAAAATTTCAAGAGAAAATACTCGAAAGTATCCCTCAGAAAAAACTAAATGTTTTACTTAAGATTCCGATATTAAAAAGTCTGATTAAAAACAAGTTACGAACAAAATTAGGCCTTAGAGATGCATTGATAATCGTGTGTGGGGCGGCCCCTATGGCGCCAAGTCTTATTCGCTGGTACAGGACGTTGGGAATCGAGGTTAACCAGATGTACGGTATGACCGAGGACTGTATTGTTTCGCACTCCAATTTACCCGGTGCGGATAGAATAGGTTCCGTAGGCAAGCCATTGCCCAAAGTACAGGCCAAACTATCTGCCGAAGGAGAAATTTGTATCAAGAATGATTGCCTAATGCTGGGGTACTTTGAAAACCCTGAAGCCACCACCGACGCATTTACGGAAGATGGCTTTTTAAAGACAGGGGATATTGGCGAATATGACCACGACGGTTACCTTACGATTACCGGAAGGGCTAAGGACCAATTTAAGACCGACAAAGGAAAATACATATCGCCAGCTCCCATTGAATTGGAACTTTCCAAGAACACCGATATTGATCAAGTCTGTATTGTTGGCACGGGCATTCCACAACCCATCGCCTTAATAACCCCTTCGATACTGGCCAAGGCAAAAAACCAGGAAATGCTAATCAAGAGTTTGGGCGATACCTTGGCCGCGCTCAATCCACATTTGGAAAAACATGAGAAGATTGAAAAGATCGTCATTATGAAAGAGGACTGGACGGTTGATAACGGCCTTATTACCCCAACCCTAAAAGTGAAGCGTACCAGTATCGAAAAAATACACCAACCCCTTTACAAATTGTGGTTCGACCTAGAAGATCATGTGATTTTCGAATAGGTAGTGGCCGGTACCAAAGTAATATCCGATCTATTGGGCTACCTTTGCCACTTATATATACTAAATGACATTTAAAGAACTCGGCATCGCCGAACCCATACTCAAAGCCATAGAGGCCGAGGGTTATACAACCCCCACACCTATTCAGCAACAGGCCATCCCTATTCTTCTCAACCGAAAAGACCTGCTAGGAGTAGCACAAACGGGCACTGGCAAGACCGCTGCCTTTGGAATTCCTATTCTACACCACTTGTACCTTGCTAAATCGCAACAACAGGGAAAATCTCGCATCAAAGCGTTGGTCGTTACCCCTACCCGTGAATTGGCAATACAGATCGGCGATAGTTTCACTGCCTATGGGAAGCATACAGGCTTGCGAAATACAGTGATTTTTGGAGGCGTAAAACAAGGGAAGCAGGTAAACGCCCTGCGCAATGGAATCGATATTTTAATTGCAACTCCCGGTAGATTACTAGATTTGATGAACCAAGGACATATCTCATTTCGGGATTTGGATTATGTAGTCTTGGATGAAGCAGACCAGATGCTCGATATGGGCTTTATTCATGACATCCGAAAAATAATAGCCAAACTACCCCCCAAAAGACAATCGCTCTTTTTTAGCGCTACAATGCCCAAAGACATTGTTGAACTCTCCCGAAAAATGCTGGGTGATTTTGAACGAGTAACGATCAAGCCGCAACAGGCGACAGCGGAAAAGGTAGAACAAGGGGTCTATTTTGTTAGCAAACCGAACAAGGTGAAACTGTTGGTGCATCTTTTAGAGGAACGTCCCCAAGATTCTGTCTTGATTTTTTCCCGCACCAAACATGGGGCCAATAAAATAGTAAAGAAGCTTGCACAGGCAGATATACGATCTTCGGCGATTCACGGGAACAAATCACAAACGGCCCGACAAAAAGCCTTGGGTGATTTCAAGGATGGCAAACTAAAAGTATTGGTCGCAACCGATATCGCGGCCAGAGGAATCGATGTTGAAGAACTTTCACTTGTAATCAACTACGATCTTCCAAATGTGGCCGAAACCTATGTACATCGTATCGGAAGAACCGGAAGGGCCAGTGCCAGTGGTATTGCTCTTTCATTTTGCGATAAGGAAGAACGACCCTATCTGAGAGACATTGAGAAGTTGATCAAACAAGCGGTTCCCCGTATGCCGGAACATCAGTTTGTAGATGCCGGTGATGACCAATCGGAGGCTACTGAAGTCCAGAGAAGACAACCGGCTAGAAACCAGAACGCCGCAAAAAACAGAAACCAGAATAGAAACCGAAACCGAAATAAGAATTCGAACTACAAAAGCCGACGGCACAAAGGTGGAAACAGCGGTAACAGAAGCGGAGGATCGACTAAAAACGAGTCTTAAATTGTAATTTTTAAGAAAACGACCATGACGAAACAATTGTTCATTTATGGGAGTGGGAGACACACCCGACCGTTTTTAAATTATATTTCCGAATTGACCGGAAAGGCAAAACCGAATATGTGTTTTATTCCTACGGCAAGTGGGGACGATGCCGCTTACATAGATTCGTTTCATGAAGTATGTGCCGAACTAAACGTACACCCACACGTACTAAAAGTTTGGATAAGCTCGTATAGCCAGCAAGAGACCTATGCGGAAATCATTGGTAAGATGGATGCTATTATCGTGGGTGGCGGAAATACTTTGAACATGTTGGCTATTTGGAAGGCACAGGGGATAGATGCACTTTTAAAAAAGGCCTATGACAAAGGCGTGGTTATGGGCGGCGGTAGTGCAGGTTCTCTTTGTTGGTTCAATGCCGGCACAACCGATTCTCGACCAAAAGAGCTCAGTATCGTGGAAGGAATGCGTTTTATTGATAAAAGCCATTGCCCCCATTATAATTCGGAAAAATCAAGAAGGCCTTTGTATCACGAAAATATCCTTAACGGCCATTTGTCAGAAGGGTACGCTTGTGATGATCGCGCCGCGATTCATTTTATCAATGGTGAAGTACAACAAGGAATTTCGCTTGATACCGAAAACCATGCGTACTATGTTTATCAAAAAAATGACGAAATTGTGGAAGAACGATTGCCCAATTTGGTAATCGACCAATAAAGCGCTTCTAAGATGATTGGAAAACTTGGGGAAAAATCAACGGTACTTTTTCGTAAGTACATGCCAGATGCCTTTGTATTTGCAATTCTTTTAACTCTTTTGGTAGCCTTGGGCGCCCTCTTGTTCACCGGGGTCACCCCGATGAAAGTAATCACTTCATGGTACGATGGCTTTTTTGATCTTTTGGCTTTTGGGATGCAGATCGTACTGATCATTATTACTGGGTTTTCAATTGCCCTCTCCCCCATTATCAATAAGGGTATAGATTGGCTTACAAAGTACATCAACACCCCTCGTCAAGTGTATTTCTTTGTAGTAATGATCGGCATGTTATTGTGCTTGGTGAGTTTCGGTTGGTTGGTTATCACAGCGGTGCTTGCCCGTGAATTGGCTGTTCGTGTGAAAGGTATTCATTATCCTTTTTTGGTCGCCTGTGTCTATTTTTCAATGAACAGTTGGGTATTGGGGCTTTCCTCATCTATTCCCCTCTTGCTCAATACCGACAAGAACTTTTTGATCGAAGCGGGTATTTTAGATGCCGTAATCCCTACCTCTTATACATTGGGTTCTTACTTGAATCTTGCAATGATTCTTTTAGTGATCGTTGGAGCCCCGATCATGATATTGCTATTGACTCCAAAACATAAGAACCCAAAAGAATTGAATGATCTGCTCGAGGTACCCTCAGAAACAAATGTTCTTAGTATCGCTGACGAAGCGACCCATATGGAGACGGAAGAAAAATCGATTTCCGATAAATTGAACAGTAGTACTATTCTTCAAGGCTTCATAATTCTCTTGGGGGTAAGTTATATTGTTTACCACTTTCGAACAAAGGGGCTCGACCTGAATTTCAATATCATGATTTTCATTTTTATGGTTTTAGGACTATTGTTGCACAAAACCCCTATTCGGTACGTGATTGCCATGAAAAGGGCGAGCTCCAATATATCGGGGGTTTTGTTCCAATATCCCTTTTATGCGGGGATTATGGGTATTATGCTGTATACGGGCCTTGGCGAACAACTATCGAAATCTTTGGCCACTGTGGCCACTATAGATTCGTATCCCTTTTTCGCCTATCTCACGGGAGGTTTTGTAAATTTTGCCATCCCTTCGGCCGGTGGTGAATTCGCGGTAGTCGGCCCAGGAATGATCGATGCTGTTAAAGAAATTGGGAACGGACTTTCGGAAAGCGAGGTAACCGCCATGATAGCCAGGGCCTCTTTATCAATTGCTTATGGGGAAAGTTTAAGTAATATGTTACAGCCGTTCTATTTGTTACTGGTGCTACCCATTATGGGCAAGGGAGTAAAAGTACAGGCGAGGGATGTTATGGGATACCTGCTTGTTCCGTTTCTTCTATTCTTTATCATACAATCGTTGCTCGTGGTCTTTATGCCTCTACTTTAAACATCTCGGTAGAACGTCAATCCGTTCTTAAAAGGATCATAAAATGCAAATTCCATGGTTCCCCAAGCGGTTTCCCGTAACAAGGTATGTCCATGAAAAACATCTTTATCGGCATACTCTTCATACAGGCTTTCTATATGCTGTGTTACAATTCGCAACATAGGACGATCTATTTCGGCTTCCCATTCTTTTGCATCGTGCCATTGCAGGTGAATTTCAATGCCATCTCGCAGCACCCCGGCATAGGTGGGTTTTTTGGCATCATCTGCAAAGCCGATTTTAAAACCTAGCCGGTTTACATAAAAATCCAGCGCTTCCACTACATCTTTAACAGGTAGCACTGGGTGAATTTGATGAAGGTATCCTTTCGGTTGCATTACTTAAAGATAGTGATACTATTTAAATTTTTCCCGGGGGCATTGTAAGCTAGCCTACTTTATGAAAATCATTTTAGTATCTTGTTGGGACCTGACATTAAAAAAAATATTAGGAATAATTAATTTCTGAAAAAACAAAATATGGCAACAATCTATACTTACTTAAGCTTTATGGGTAATACTGAAAAAGCATTTAATTTTTACAAATCAGTATTTGGTGGTGAATTCGTTGGTGAAATAAGACGCTTTGGGGATATACCTGATAATGAATTAATGTCGGAAACGGACAAGCGAAAAGTAATGCATGTTGGTTTACCAATAGGGCCGGGAAATTTCCTTATGGGGACCGATGCACTCGAATCCATGGGACAATCGCTAACATTTGGAAATAATTATTACATATCTATTAGTCCAGAGAGTAAAGAAGAAGCTATTAAACTATTTAATGGGCTTTCATCTGGAGGAACCGTAACATCACCATTAGAGGATACATTTTGGGGTGCATACTTTGGGACATTTACAGATAAATTCGGAGTGCAATGGATGGTGAATTATCTTCAAACAATAAATTAAAAAACGAAGCACAACAAACCTATAATTAATTGCTATGGATCTTCCTTACGGAGAATCTTTCACAATAATCAGTAACTTGGCAACAACGCTGGAAACGTCATACGTACATTTCCGCAACTAATCATAGCCGAGATGTTGGTTGGTAAAAAAATGCAGTATGGGATCTAGAAGGAAATTTATAAAAAACACAGGTTTAGGGCTTGCCGCAATGACCGTTCCTACACCACTTCTTTTTGCAAAAACCCACCTCTCAAATACATTAAAAATGTCAGAGTTAAAAATATCCTTGGCACAATGGTCTTTGCATAGGGCTCTTGAAAAAGGAGACCTCAAAGCCATTGATTTTGCAATCGATGCAAAAGAGTCATATGGTATCAACGCAGTGGAGTATGTGAACCAGTTTTATACGGCCCAGGCCGCCGATGAATCTTTTTGGAACCATATGGCCCGAAAAGCCGCTGATCACGGTGTTGAAAACCTATTGATGATGGTAGATGAGGAAATACAACTAGGAGATTTAGACCCAAGGAAACGTACTGAAAGTGTGAAAGCCCACTACAAATGGATACATGCGGCCAAATTATTGGGTTGCCATTCTATTCGTGTGAACGCCTTTGGAAAGGGAAGCCCAGATGACTTGGAAGCATCCTTGGTAGATGGTTTGGGAAGGTTAACGGAATATGCCGCAAAGGAAAACATTCATGTACTCTTGGAAAACCATGGGCTACATACTTCGAACGCCCATTTCATGGTCGGGATCATTCAACAGGTCGATAATCCTTTTTTGGGTACGTTGCCCGATTTTGGAAATTGGTGTTTGAATTCGGAATGGGGAAGTACCGATCCCGAGAAAAAGTGTACCAATAATTTTGACCCGATCGAAGGGTTGAAAATATTCTTACCCTACGCTAAAGGAGTTAGTGCGAAGTCGTATGCATTTGATTCGGAAGGGAACGAAACCCAACTGAATTTCTTTCGATTACTCAAAATTGTTAAAAATTCAGAGTTTAACGGTCATATAGGAATTGAATTTGAAGGGGAACACCTATCGGAACCGGAAGGTATCAAGGCTACCAAAAAACTAATAGAAAAAGTGTGGAACTCTCTGAAGTAAGGATCTCATTTTTAAAAGACAACACTGTGTAATCGAATGGGCGCTCTTTTACCCCGCAACGTAAGTTTTCCGATTTCTGTAATTGAAATAGGATTTTCTTTTTGCAATTCTTTTAATAAAGCTCCGGAGATAAGTGCGCTTGCGTTATAGGCATTACATTCGCTTTGAATACGTGCCGCAGTGTTCAAAACATCACCGGTATAAATAATATCTTTCTTAATAATTCCTATTTCACCGGTGGTCACTTCTCCTATATGATAACCCGCTTTGAATTCCGGTACCAACCCATAGGCCTCCAAGTACTTATCTGTTTTTATAGAAATTCTTCTCGAAATTTTTTCAAAACAACGAATACAATTATTATCCTTCACCCCTACTTTGGAGGGCCATGAAACTACAATTTCATCTCCAACATATTGATAGATTTCCCCTGCGGTCTCCAAAATGGGATTTGTCATATCGGCATAATAGTCTTTTAATAATTCAAAATATTTGGAATGCCCCAAACTTTCGGCAATCGTCGTGGACGCTTTCATATCGAGAAACATAAAAATGCGTATTTCAGTCCTGGGTCGATGGTACTTCCCAAATAAGAAATTGTAAAGCACCCCGTCGCCCACGTACTGATTGATTTCGGAAAAGAACAAGGCGAAGTTCAATGCCATTGCGGCATAGAGCATTACACTCCAAAACGCAAAACTGTTGGCAAATCGTTTAAAATCGGCCATAACTGCTTCCCAACCACCTCCCTGTTGATTCATTAGGCCGTTTATCAACGTAACAAGTGAAAGAAAGAATATCGAAAAACCCATGTAAAAAATCGTTTTTAAAACAATCTTCACCCATAAGGCCCTTCGATCAAACCTTCTGCGTAACCAAACCACCTCGATCCAACCTTGCAAAGAACCGATAACCAAACTACTGACAGCAACAACTAGAAGTCCGCCTCCAAAATTATAAGGGTTGCCCGTTGCCGGATACATATTCGTATTTGGTCCTAAAATCCCGTATTCAACAAAAGCGAATACAAACCCAAAGATCAACCACATAATAGGGAAGGGAACGATTTGCTTTATATAACGTCTGTATCTTGGGTGCGGCATGTGGCCTTAAAAGTAAGTAATCTATGATTCATCAGCGATCACAAAATTACAAATTGGCTGGTATTGCTTCCCTCCTATTGATATATAAGGTACCCCCAACAACGAATGTGCTGGCAAAATGCGATTTTCATCTACCATCTATTAAAAAAAATAAGGTGAAGTGTAACTATTTAAAAAAACGCAAGTCTTTAGTATGAGAGTAAAAAAAAACAAGTTCTTTTAAATTACTGAATATCAATTATTTAAACTAAAACAACCTAGATAAGTAATTTTGTAATTGTTAAATTCTACATAAAATAGTACCTTTTTATACATAGTACTGTAACAAAACAAAACTTCTGTCGTCTAGTAAGTGTAAGTCAATTTGAAAACAACAATATAAATCTTATAAAAACTAAAAATTATGAAAGCATCAACAACAAAAACAGCAACAGAATCTAAAACAGGACAATACTTTTCTTCTTTTAGAAATAGCAAAAGAGTACAATGGGCCGGTTACAGAAACTTTAGTCGCTAATCACCATTTTTAAACAACAACTATCAACAACATCAAAAAACAAGAAATTATGAAAGCATCAACCACAAAAACAGCAACAGAGTCAAAAACAGGACAGTATTTCTCTTCTTTTAGAAATAGTAAAAGAGTACAATGGGCCGGTTACAGAAATTTTAGTCGCTAATCACGATTATCAAAAAACAACTATCAACAATATCAAAAAACAAAAAATCATGAAAGCATCAATCTCAAAAACAGCGACAGAATCTAAAACAGGACAGTATTTTTCTTCTTTTAGAAGTAGCAAAAGGGCACAATGGGCCCAGTATCGGAACTTTAATCGCTAATAGCGATTTGTATTTCACATCAATCATCAAATAAGAACGTCATGAACACCTTCATCAATCAATACCCAACGGAGTCCAAAAAATTCATGTTCCTTTCAAAACTCAGGGACAGCAAGCGATTTCGAACAACAGAGCAGACCTTTAGCCTTCAATAAAAGGCTACCTAAACACAAGACTAAAAAGGGATACACTTCATCAATGTATCCCTTTTTATATTGCTATTATTTTCGTCTCACCTCAAAACGCCGAAAAAATCCTATTTTAGAAGTTAGGATGTCCTATTTGGTATTTGCTGATCGTCTTACCCATATAATCCTAAAAAATATAGTGATATGAAAGAATTCATGATGCTTTTCGGAACAGCACAAAACGATGCCCCAAAACCTTCACCCGAGGAAATGCAAGCGATGGTACAAACTTGGCAAGATTGGATCGGTGGTATTGCCGCCCAAGGAAAATTTGTAGGCACCAATGCACTTGGTTACCAAGGGAAGACGGTACATGCAGATGGGACCATCACAGACGGGCCCTATGCCGAGATCAAAGAACTTGTTGGAGGGTATATCATTGTCAAGGCCGATACTTTGGAAGAGGCCATAGGTTTATCCAAAGGATGCCCTACCCTATCGATTCCCGGTGGGAAGGTAGAAGTGCGAGACGTAATGGTATTCGATGTGTAAGTCAGCCCCTAGCAATAGTAGTTTGCGCGTGATCGAAGCGAAGGTATTTCTGCGCCTGCTCCAATGCGTTCGAACTGATATTTCCCATTTTTAAAAAGCACCTATGCCCAACCAAGAACTAATACCACATCTTTTCCGCACAGAATACAGTAAGATAGTCGCTGTACTCTGTAAAACTTTTGGTCTTGCCCATATAGCACTTGCAGAAGATATTGCCAGTGACACCTTTCTAAAAGCCACCGAAACATGGAGTTTAAAAGGCATTCCTGAGCACCCGAAAGCATGGCTGTACCAAGTAGCAAAAAATAAGGCCAAAGATGGTTTTCGACGCGAACGGCTGTTTCGTGAAAAAATAAAACCCTCATTGATGCATGCGAACAATTCGACAGAGGAGATACCTATTGATCTTTCGGAAAGCAATATTAAGGATAGTCAGTTACAGATGTTGTTTGCAGTATGCAATCCGTTAATTTCTGTAGAGTCGCAAATTGCCATGGCACTCCGCATTCTGTGTGGTTTTGGTATTGAAGAAATTGCCAAGGCGTTCCTGAGCAAGAAAGAAACCATTAACAAACGACTGCAACGTGCAAAAGAAAAACTTCGAAAGGAAAACATCACCTTGGGAATCCCCTCTGAAAAAGAGATGGAGGGCCGTATGAACAATGTACTCTCGGTATTATACCTACTTTACAACGAAGGCTACTACTCGACCACCTCCGAAAAAAACCTTCGAAAAGAACTATGTATAGAGGCCATGCGCCTTACCTATTTAGTGTTGAACTACCCACCAACGAATAGTGCACAGGCAAACGCATTAATGTCTTTGTTCTGTTTTCATGCCTCTCGCTTCGAAGCCCGTACCAATGAACGTGGGGAACAGATAATCTATGCGGAACAGAACCGAGCTGAATGGGACCAGGAATTGATTGAAAAAGGGCAACAATTCCTGCATAAATCGAGTAACGGAAATCAGGTGACCGAGTACCATATAGAGGCTATCATTGCCTATTACCATGCGCAAACAGAAGAAACCGGGGATAAGTGGGAACACATACTGCAGTTGTACAATCAGTTATTGCAGTTAAAATACTCTCCTGTGATCGCCTTGAATCGCACGTATGCCCTTTCCAAAGCAAGGGGAAAAGAAAAAGCGCTATCAGAAGCCTTAAAAATAAATTTAAAAGACAACCACTTATATCATTTATTATTGGCCGAACTTTATTCGGGTATTGATACTAATCTACAGCGAACACATCTTGAGACGGCCTTGAAACTAGTTACCACCGAACATGAGCGTCAAACCATCGTTCGAAAAATAAAAGAAATCACTGTATAGACCCGTTTGCGATGTAGGCTACATTTCATTAAAGAAGCGTTCTGATTTTTAACATTCACGAACGACAGAAAAAGTACTAAAAAAGAATTAAAAAAGTATCTTAAGATTGTAGCACAAATACACTACTATGAGTTGGATAAAAACAATCGATTACCAAACGGCCGAGGGAAAGTTAAAAAGTATATACGACCGCGTAAAGGGTGCCGACAATAAGGTAGACAATGTTTTGCAGCTTCACAGTTTACGCCCCCATACCCTCCAAGGGCATATGACACTTTATAAAAGTGTATTACACCATACCGGGAATACGCTCCCTAAATGGTATTTGGAAGCGCTCGGCGTGTATGTAAGCCAGCTAAACCAGTGTTCTTATTGCGTAGATCACCATTTTGAAGGTTTGAAACGACTTTTGAACAATGAAGCCGAAGCTGCTTCGTTCCTTGAAAAAATACAGAAAGGGGCGCACACGCTCTTTTTCGGCACCAAATTCGATAGCGGAATGGCCTATGCCAAAAAATTAACCAATACTCCGCATAATATGACCCAATCAGATTTTCAGACCTTGTTGGACCATGGTTTTGCCGAGGGCGAGATTCTTGAAATCAATCAGGTAACCAGCTATTTCAATTATGTCAACAGAAGTGTATTGGGATTGGGGATTACAACGCGAGGAGATACGCTTGGTCTCTCCCCAAATGAAAGCGAAGACCCTGAAAATTGGAATCATCAATAGCTAAAATGAACACTATGAAACCAACCCTTGCCTTCGACGTTTACGGAACGCTTATAGATACTTCAAGAGTCTATGCTTTACTAGAGCATTTTATAGGTACGGATGCAAAGGCTTTTATGGAGGTATGGCGTACCAAACAATTGGAATATTCCTTTCGTCGTGGACTCATGAACACTTTTGTTGATTTTTCGGTAGTTAGCCGTGAGGCATTGAATTACTGCTGTCCACTTTTCAACAAGCCGCTACAGGCCGAGCAAATTCAAATGCTTATGAATGCTTATATAATGCTACTATCTTTCAATGATGTGGAAGGGGCTTTGAAGAATATGTCCAAAGAAACCTATGCCATATGCGCCTTTTCGAACAAGATCGCAACAGCGGTCTCTACACTTTGGTCAACGCTGCTCATCATAAATTGGTTATATGTGGCTTTTAACTTCCGAACCACAGTAATATTATAGTAAACTACCTCGGGGCGAGCCCACGAGGCATTAAAAGGAAATTTAACATTGATTTCGACACAATCCTGTCTGTACAATTGTCGTGCAGGCATCGGAGCATTATAAATCTCGATTATCGAGTAAATCCAAAACTCGTTTACTTTCCTTTGAATTATCTGTATCCTTTGGCATACACCGTACGATTGGTCGAGAGCAAACCACCCAATAACCCTTCTCTAGTAGTCTCTACTATGAGTGTCGGCTTCCATGGGGTTCTGGTGGCCGGTTCCAGCCATAATGTCTGAGTAATTTTACTAGAGATCCATTTACCAGTTTTAGAATCTTGAAAGGGATAAGAAGAGGTAATGGCAAGTCTATTTTCCTCCCAAGTGGCGGTCGAAATCATTGATTTTCCAGTACGCCTCATTCGTATGTCATTTTTCGACTTCGAACCATCTATAGCAAAGCGATAGCGGGCCAGTCGCTGAATTTCCCTAGGGGCAAATGTTATTGAGCTAATTAACCGTTAGTGTATAATACTCCTGATCTGCAGGAAATTTAATAGAGGTGAATTGCCCTTCCCTGGTTTTAATCGCATTAATGTTCAGTTTAATTTTCCATTCTCCGCTACCAAAACGTGCCTTAGACAATTGGATTTCACGAATTTCCCCGTTCTTAATTTTGAATTCTGGCGCATCATATGAAAGGGTGTCAATTCCATTCACCCATAAATTGTTTGCGATCCAGCCTTTGTGGTTCCACCATAAATCACTGTTAGCAGTTGTTGGTCTTAAAGAATCGACTCCTACCGGCCATTCACCTAACTGGGCCGAGATATGCAAATTCAAGGTTTTTTTGATCTTTTTGGTACTTATGGCCATATCTAAGGTCCCGAAACTTCCTTCAGGGTAATCATAACTGATCCAAACGTAAGCACTATTTTGATATAGGTATAAGTTAACCGCATCGGCTAATTTTATAGGAGTTACATTTAAAGCGGCATACTCCGTATTTCTTCCATCTACCATGGGATGTACTATTGCTTTTTCAATTTTTGATTCGCAGGAGGTCCCGAATGTTAAGATTAAAATGAATACTACTTTTATTTTCATTTCTTTTTTATTTAACTAAACACTGTAGTTGATGACCGCTACGCTTACCCATCGTGCCATGTTATTCTACTTCGTCTATTTTAAACATCTTGCACACGCCAACTGAAAAATGCGCTAGGTCTATACGGCATTGGTTCCCGTTTTTATTCAAATATAGTTTCATTAAATCTTAATAAATTTCCGAAGGGATATTCAATTTCCATTTGTATTGTTTGCCAATTGGTCTTCTCAGGTTTGTTCAAGTCGATTTCACTATTTCCGGTATTCAAATCGTGATAAAATTCAATTAATTCTTTACAATCTACAAAAACAATCACCCCAGTCTCAAATATTTTGTTTTCTGAAAGGTGAAATGTCAGTCCATTTCTAGAAACCGGCATATAAATCGGTTCATTTAGACCAAACTTATGCTCCCAGTCAATCCTAAATCCAAGGCCTTCAATATAAAAATCTATTGCTTTGGGATAATCGAAAATTCTAAAAGTTGGTATTCCTTTCAAAACTATTTCATTCATCGCTATGCTTATATTGTACTTAAGTTAACTATTTTAGTTCGGCCGATACAACAGGGAGCCTTCAAAATCTAAAAAGGAACAATTTTAAGATGATTAAATGATCGATGATCGCATAACTTTTGAATACCAAAATGTTGTTCTTGTAGAAAAGATAAAATTCAAGGCACCCTTAAAATACCATGGTGATTTTCAAAATAGAGGCTGCTTTATATATTTCAAAGAAAGAGCGCCCAAGTTATTATCCGCAGAAAAAAATATTCAATTGAAGGGCCAAGAAGCCGTGCTCTTAAAATGTGGTAGTCATTTTTTGGATATTCTTAAACAAACGGATGATAAAGAAATTGAGGTAATTATAGTGCACTTATACCCTGATTTATTAAAAAAAATATACATAAAGGAATTACCCGCTTTAATCGAAAAAAGAAGTGCCAGTACTCAAAGTCAAGTAATTGCTTCTAGTGATATTATTTCCAAATTTATTGAATCTTTAGACTTCTATTTTCAAAACCCCGCATTAGTTAATGACGAATTGTTAGAATTAAAAATCAAAGAATTGATTTTACTATTGGTACAGTCTAAAAACATAAAAACAATACAAGAATTAGTTGTAGACCTGTACTCTACAAAAACTATTGAGTTCAAAGAAATCATTAAACTGCATTTGTTTTCAAACTTAAATACTGAAGAACTGGCCAGCCTATGTAACATGAGTCTTTCATCGTTCAAAAGAGAATTTAAGAAAGAGTTTAACGATACTCCCAACAGTTTTATTAACAACAAGAAACTCGAAAAAGCGAAGGAACTGCTCAGTATTACAGATATACCCATTAGTGAAATTGCGTATGAGATTGGATTCAACGACCCGCTATATTTTACTAGATTTTTTAAAAAAAGTACAAGTGTCTCTCCGACGAGATTTCGCAGTAACAACCAGCGTTGAACTAGAAATCCATACAATCGAACTTTTTTTCCATACCTATTCTTTATCCCGGTTATACTTTTGTTGAAAGAATGCTATCAGTATTCAAACTGAAGTTATTCAATATTTAACAAGTACTAATTATATCAAAATGAATAAAGTATTTATCCTCTTTATCGGACTTTTTATTACCCATTCCTCTTTTGCTCAAAAAGAAGGAAACAAATCTCATAATTCAGTAAAAACAATAGAAAAAATGGAAACGAAAAATAGTGATTTACAAAGTTTTAACGAGTATCAAGAAATTGCAACAGCGCTTCAACCTTATATTGAAAGTGCTCGAACTGGCGATGGAAAGTTGAGCCGATCTGCATTTTATGATCATGCGCATATCGTAGGCTCAATTGGTGGCGAAGTGTATAATATGACGGCAGATCAATTTGGAGGGGCAGTTGAATCTGGTGGTCCTTCTGAGAATGTCAAACATCAAATTGCATGGATAGATATTTCAGGACCCGCCGCTGCCGCTAAAGTAGAGTTCATTGATTGGAGTGGTGTGCGATTCACAGACTTCTTTGTGCTTTATAAGCAAGACGGCAAGTGGCTGATCAGTGGGAAAGTGTATAACTCCCATTCGCAGAATTAATAGTAGGTGCGACTTTGCCAAGAATAATCATGATAGGAGCGCTATTGATTCTTCCTACTATGGGGCACGTTAAAATCAGTATAAATAGCAATACAAGCGCAAGCCTTTAGGTTTGCGCTTTTTCTTTTGTAGCCATATAAAACTAGAATAAAAGATGATTGTAGACCGACATGTTTTCGAATATGAACATAAAGTGCTGATCGAAAAAATAGTTATGAAAACGCCCTTTAAGTTTGAAGGTATTTTTCAAAATCGGGGATGCTTTATATACTTTAAAGACAGGGCGCCAAAACTCCTCTCTTCTGAGAATAATATGCAAATACAAAGCCAAGAAGCCGTACTGCTAAAATGCGGCACCCACTTTTTGGATTTACTACAACAAAAAGAAGATGAAACGGTCGAGGCCATTATAGTTCATCTTTATCCAGAAATATTGAAAAAGTTGTATGTAGGTGAATTGCCAGCGCTCATAGAAAAGCGTTATTACCATAAACAGGGTCAAATCGTGGCATCTCATGACATTATATCGAAGTTTATAGATTCTTTGGATTTTTACTTCAATAATCCTACACTAGTTAATAACGACCTACTTGAATTAAAGATCAAAGAATTGATTCTGTTATTGATTCAGACAGAGAATATCACTTCTATATTAGAACTGGTAGCCGATCTATATTCCGCTAAATCTGTTCATTTGAAAAATATGATAGAACTGCATCTATTTTCGAATTTAAGTATAGAAGAGCTGGCGAAATTGAGCAACCTCAGTTTATCGTCTTTTAAAAGACAGTTTAAAACAGAGTTTAACGATAGCCCAAACAACTATATTATCACAAAAAGAATCGAAAAGGCAAAAGAGTTATTGAACATTACAGATATGCCCGTGAGTGGCATTGCCTACGAAATAGGATTTAACGATCCGCTGTATTTCACTAGGATGTTCAAGAAGAAGGTGGGCACTTCTCCCACGCGTTACCGCATAGACAAAAACCTTTGAGCTAATAATCCATAACTACGGACCGTTACTCCATTTCGGCCCGCAGCTGTATGAATAGTTTTGTAACTAAAACAATACACCTAGTAAAACAGGAATTTAGTTATGAAAACACTTATTGTACTTACACATCCCAATCTTGAAAAATCAGTAGTTAACAAACGCTGGGTCGAGGAATTAAAAAAATATCCTGAAAGATTTATTCTTCATGATTTACATAGCACCTATCCTGATGAAGAAATAGATGTTCAACGAGAACAAGAATTGCTAGAATCTTTTGATACCGTTGTGTTTCAGTTTCCTTTCTTTTGGTTTAACTGCCCCCCACTTCTAAAAAAATGGATAGACCAGGTCTTGTCTCATGGATGGGCCTATGGTGCCGAAAGCGGATACAAGTTGTCTGGGAAGAAAATTGCCTTGGCCATTTCAGCCGGTATTAAAGATGAAGATTATCAAGCTTCCGGAAGGTATAAACACACGCTTGAAACCCTTACGAGTCCTTTTGAAATAACATTTCTCTACGTGAAAGCCGACTATAGGCCTCTTTTTGCCTTTTACGGAGCAGAATATCACCCCACTACCGATGTAGTAACAAAAAGTGCCAAGGACTATATCAACTACCTAGAAAAAATTTAAAATCAGTTAACTAAATATTTTAAAATTAAAATTATGAAAAATGTATTTTATGTAGCGCTAATGAGTGCTTTTATACTCTCTTGTAACAACAGCCTAGAGACTGTCAAGAAAGAACCCGTAGTAAATCTGGCAAAGGAGAAAGCAGCATTAATGGCAGCAAACCGTAGTTGGGCAAAAGCAGCCAGCCCCGAAGAATTTTTTAGTTTTATTGATGAAAATGCGTTAATGATGCCGCCAGACGGTCCGGTAGTTAAAGGGCATGAGCGAATTGGGAAAATGTTGGCAGAATTTCAGTCACTTCCAGGTTTTGCAATCAAATGGGAGCCACAGGAAGGTTTTGTTTCAGCTAGCGGTGATTTAGGTTATACTGTAGACAGAATCTTGGTTAATTTTGATGGTGAAGATGGTTCTACTGTAAACCTTTTTGAAAAAGGGGTTACTGTTTGGAAAAAGAATGCGACCGGCGAATGGAAAATGGTGATCGATATATGGAATGTAGATAAAACCATAGCGTCTATTTATAAATAATATGCAAGTACTTTACTTCCAAATTAGAAAATCAAATTAAAAATAGCGGTGGAAACAAAAGAGAAATACATCGAAACATTTAATTTGTTTTGATTTGTTTCTCTGTTCCATTTTCAACTGCCGTTTTCATAAGCTACTGATTGCCTTTATTCGGATGAAATTATAAGTAGTACGCATAAGTTCATTTAAAAATAGTAGAAATTCTGTATGTTTATGGCTTCAGTATTGCCGATCCAAACTATCATTGCATAACCTAACTTTCCGAAACAGATGTCAACTAACAACTACCAATTCGATCAAGTGATCAACCGAGAAGGAACCAATGCGATGTCTCTTACCGGGTATCGGGGGTATCTTTTTGATGCAGATGAAGATCTTAGTGGTAAATATGAGGAAGCAGATTTTATCCCAATGTGGGTTGCAGATATGGAGTTTGCCATCGCTCCGGAGATTATCAATGCCATGAAAAAACGATTGGAGCATCCGTTATTGGGGTATTCTAGGGTAGCCGACCCTACGTATTCCTTCGTTTTTCAGCAATGGTGTATAGATCGCTATGGGTGGAGGCCCGAGTTAAAACATCTGGTCAATGCCAAAGGGGTGATTCCTGCATTGTATGATTTGATCGGTCATATCTGTAAACCGGGTGAAAAAGTATTGATCATTACACCCTCATATGCATTTTTCAAGCACGGGGTAGATTTCAACGACCTCACGCTGGTCTGTTCCGATTTAATAGAAGTTAACGGCAAGTTTCATATGGATATGGAGGATATTCGACAGAAAGCGGCCGATGAGAAATGTGTCTTAGGCGTTTTCTGCAATCCTCATAATCCCACCGGGAAAGTTTGGTCCAAGAAAGAATTAAAGGAATTAGGCGAAGTGTGCTTAGAAAATGACTTAACCATCATATCCGATGAAATTCATTGTGATTTGCTTCGGAAGGATCAGTTTTTCACCCCTATGGCAAGTCTTTTTCCCAATTCGAATCAGATCATCACCTGTATGGCCCCCAGTAAAACATTTAATTTAGCTGGTAATATGTTTGCCAATATCGTTATTCCAAATTAGTACTGTTGCGTCTATAATTCTTTGACATTAAACAAGTTAAGCTGTTCTTTGAAATTTTGATTGATTGACTTTTTGGTAAATAGCTCGTTTACAGGCGTTTTGGTAAATGTCGATGTACCCAGAACCTGGGTCATT
>CALLVX010000077.1 GCA_938010765.1 uncultured Flavobacteriaceae bacterium
AAAAAGGGGGGCAACCTCCTTTGTATGATGGAAACTTGTCAAGAATCGCACTGAAAGGGCAAAACAATCTCCCAAAGGGAAGTGAAAAATCAAAAAACGGACCAACAGAAAAAGCAAAGGAAGATTTTGCAAAGGTCTCGAACAATTAACAATGAAACTTACTAAGTGGGCAGTTGTCAGTGAATCGTGAGATGTAAGCGGTAATCAGGGAAGTACAATTTGGCGTTTGAACTTGAGTTTGAATTTGATTCTTGCACTTGAATTTCATTCCTCATAAACCTTCATAACCGCTCCCATATCATAGTTGCGATTTCCGGTTTGGATCAACTTGGAGTTTCTGTTGTAGGTCTTGTCGAATACCTGCCATTTTTTATCGTTCAGGAAGATGCGCCGCACAAACGTACGTTGTTGTAGGGTCCCTTTTGTAAAAGGCAATAAGGGTCTAAAAGAGGTGGATATCTTTTGAACCCCTCTGGGCGTTTTTATCTCACGGTACTTTTTGGTCTGGGCCAAACGCCCAGCTTTGTTGGCATATCCTAACACTTGCAGGGATACGAATAGGCCACCTTCTGGAATAAAGATCGATTTGTCTTCTATTTCAAGTTCAAAGACCTTGTCTTCTTTCGAATCAATGGGGAATACTACTTCTTCATAGCCGATCTGCGTGCCTGGGAGTCCGCCCTGGTTTTCGTAAAATTGAATTCTAAAAATGGTCGGGAAGGCACCCTTGCCCTTCGATTTGTATTTTGATTCTGCATTGATCGGTAGTAGTAATTCTGCTATTTGAGTGGCCTTGCCATCAACACGTTTAAAGAGCACGGCTACCTCGCTTTCCACGGTGGGGAGCCAACAGGCGAAAATATCGGTATGCGTGCTAGCTTTCTGCTTTCGCAGTCTAAATTTCCCCTCTTTTCGGGCCGATACCACTACCTCGCTCAGTTGGGAGACCTCGGGGCGTAACCGTACTTTTTCTGGAAAGGGATCTGTGGGTACCGCTTTCTCGGCATACCCCATCGCAGAAACGTAGAGCGTATCTATATCGCTATACCGCTTTTTTGAAAAAGCGAAAACGCCGTCATCATCGGCAAAGGTTCCTAGGCCATCTCCAAAAGAAATGGTAGCGAAAGGCACGGGTTCATTGCTAAGGCTATCTAGAATAACCAGATGTTGCCCTTTTGCCAAGAACACCATCAAACAAATGGGTAGGAGAAGAATTCTTTTCATCTGTTTACATGCATTGTTTTTTAAGGGTCAGGTGTGATTTACCAATAACCATTTCGATAGGGATTACCTTTTTGTTGTGACTCATTTCACAGAAATGGGAATGAGCGGCTATAGGTCTTGCCCAGTAGTAAAACGAAAAGAAATAGGCGATAGTACTATTCCGGCAATTTTGTACTCAATAAACTGTAAAAAGCCTGAATTCCGTAGGCGATCTGCCCTATTTTTAGGTTTTCATTCGGACTGTGCTGATTGTTATCCGGGTTGACCATGGGTACGATAAAGGCGGGAATCTTCAATTCATTGATAAAGGGAGCAATGGGGACAGTACCACCCATGATTCGAATTTGTACCACTTCTTCCCCAAAGGTTGTTTGAAGGCTGTTCACTATGAAATCACCGTAGGCATTGTTGAGGTCTGTTCGGAAAGCATTGGTAACGCTGCCTTCCTTGATCATCATTATTTTATCGTGTGCCGCCCGCTCTTCTTTTGTAGGTGCTGTTGTCGTTAGATGGAACCCTTGTTTTTCAATGTATTTTTTGACTAAGCCTTTCAGGCGGGTCCCGTTCGATTCTGGTACCAGGCGTAGGTCAATTTCGGCCGTGGCACTTTCTGGGACAATGGTTCGCGCTTTTTCGCCTACCCAACCAGAACCCAGTCCGCGAATATTGAGCGATGGGTATTGCAAGGACTCCTGATAAAAGCCGCCTACTTTTTCCGGTGTTTTGATAGCCAAATTGCTATTGAGGGTGTTGGGGTCATCGGGAACACTTTTTAATATGGCCATGGTGGCCTCGTCGATGGTGATGCCGTCGTAATAACCGGGAATCAATACGCGCCCATCGGTGTCTTTCATACCGGCCAAGGCCTGTGCCAATTGAAAGCCGGGATTTGGTGCGTAGTTGCCATAATGCCCACTGTGCTGTGGCCTTATGGGGCCATAGGTGGTCAAGGACAAGGTGGTAATACCGCGACAACCATATACGATCGTCGGTTTTCCCGATACGTGTACCGGTCCGTCATTAATGACCAAAAAGTCGGCCTTTAAAAGTTCACGGTACTCCTTTACGGCCTTCGGTAAAGGCTTGCTGCTTTTTTCTTCCTCACTGTCCAAAATGATTTTTACATTGAAGGGGATTTCGACGGCGTTCTTTTTTAAAAGGTCGATGGTATTGAGGAACATGACGATGGGCCCCTTGTCATCGGAAGTAGACCGACCGAACAGCCGCCAGTCATAATCGATGTCATCTGCCAATTCGTCGAAAGAATGATCTGTCCAAGTATCTCCCTCTTTAGATTTTAAAACCATTTTGTAAGGATCGGGCTGTGACCATTTGGAGGGGTCTACCGATTGCCCGTCAAAATGCATATAAAATAAGATGGTCGGTTTTGCATCGTCC
>CALLVX010000078.1 GCA_938010765.1 uncultured Flavobacteriaceae bacterium
ATGGCGCTTTCAAAATGGCCATTGCGCATGATATTCCAGTGGTTCCTATAACTTTCTACGATGGCAAGAAACGTTTTTCTTTTACCTTTTTGAGTGGTGGTCCAGGTAGACTAAGAGCTAAAGTTCATACGTTTTTTGAAACAGGAATTTTAGCCGAGGACGATAAATCAACTTTGAGGGAGGAAGTAAGAGAAGTTATTTTAAACGAATTGAAACAAAAATAAACGCCCTGCAAATTTTTTGCAGGGCGCTCAACACCATTGTTTGAACAATGGATAACCAACCAACCTCGTTACCCTGAACCTGCCTGCTGGCGGGCAGGTTCATTTTAGGGTCTGTTTTTATCATTTGGAACTAGAACTTAAAGTTCAACCCACTATACACACCAACTGAAAAAGGATTAAATGTTCCATCCGTTTCAGAGAAGGTATTTAGTTGATATTTAAAAACCGGTTCTATATTTAACTGTACTTTCGGAGTGACTTTATAGTTCATACCAAAACCTACATTCGTACTGAAATTAACACTGTTCACGTTATTGGCTTCCCCAACCTCGGTAGTTAATTCACCTGAGCTGAGGGAAATAGAATTGTCAACCAAGAATAAAGAACTTACTCCTCCGATAAGATTGATTCCAAACCTCTTGTCCAATACCACGTAGTTTAGTTCAACAGGCACTTCTAAATAGCCAAATTGTTGTTCCATAACACCATCGCGAGCAGCACTTACCGCAGAAACATCTGAAGCGAAATCCGTTGAGTTATCGAGAAACGGATTTTGATTCAATGATTCAATTCTTGTATTGGTCTTACTGCTAACCACCAAATTTCTTGAGGTTAGGGTGTAATCAATATTGTCAATTTGACTGTTCGTAGCACTTTCTAGAGAGGAAGAAAATTCCACGTCGTTGGTGCGATACCCGTAATCAACTTTGTGAATACCTGAACGAATGCTGAGTTTTTTACTGACCTCATAAGCAACAGAGAGACCATAACTAAGGTTGACATCACCTGACTTACTATTCGGCACGAAAATCGAATGTACCGGAGAGCCTTCACCCATTGCGCTAAAATAAACAGGTGCTATACTTGGTCCGGCAGACCATTTGCTTCCTGAATTTTCCGCGACAACTTCTTCTTGGTTTTGTTCGGCGATTTCATCAAAAATGGACTTCTTTTTTGAATCTTCCTCAATAGCTTCAGAAGCTTCTTCATTATTATTCTGTGCAATACCTTCTTTGGAAGATTTATCAATTTCATTAATGACGCTATTTGTTTTTACATCGTTAGTATCCTTGGAAATATTTTTATCTAGCCCGGTTTCAGAAGTGCCCGAATCGGCAACCTCCGCTTTCTCGCTAATTTGGTCAAAGTCGTTTTCAGAAGCCTTGGTCTGATTTTGCTCAATGGTTTTACGAACCTCTACCTTATCTGAATTGGCAACTTGAACCCCTAAAGCATTTTGATTTTTAATCACCTCTTTTTTGGACGACTGCTGAATTACATTCGATTCCGAATTTTCTTTTGGAATAGTTTCTGTATTAACTACTTGATTCGTGGATGAGCTTTGTTCATCAGGAATAGTTTCCTGTTGTGCATCAACGATTTGCTCATCATTCGAAGTTTGATTTTCAAATGTAGTATCCGTTTTATTTTCTTCGGATGATTTTTCAGTATCCACCTTCACATCGGTAACTACTGGCTTAACAGAAGAGTTATTCTCAAAAGGATTGATAAGCGTTATAGCTAAAAGTAGTACAGCTGCTACTCCACCTAATTTCCACCAGATGGGGATTACTTTGCGAGACTTTTTCTTTTTGTCCAATGATGCTTCAATCGACTGCCAGACTTTATCATCAGGAACTTCCGAAAAGTCTTTTAGTTTCTCATGAAACAGTTTGTCTAAATTCTTTTTACCCATTACGTAAGGTCTTTATTTTGATGTTTTTTTCACTGATCATACCAAGTCTTTCATTACAAATATGATGAGACCAATGATGGCTTTTGTTTGTTCGTTTTCGATTTTTTCCTTTAGAATCATTCGTGCTCGTGCAAGATTTGATTTTGATGTTCCTGCGGATGTCCCTAGCTTTTCACTAATTTCTTTATGGGAATACCCATCCAGTACATACATATTAAAGGTTAATCGATATTTATTTGGTAGTTCTTGAATGTACTGAAGAAGGGTTTGGAGATTAACATCTGCATATCCAGAATCCACCTCAACTTCTTCTACCGTATTTTCGGAAACTACATTTAAATATTCTTCTTTTCTATATTTCTGTAGTACAGTATTTACTGTAATACGTTTTATCCATCCTTCAAAAGAACCTTTGCCACTATACTGACCTATTTTGTCAAAAATGGTCATAAAACTATCGTGCAAGTTGTCCTCTGCCTCGGTTTTATTGCGAGAGTATTTGAGGCTTATACCAAACAATATAGGTGAGTACTTTCTATAGAGTTGGGCTTGAGCCTTTCGGTCTCCTCGTTTACAATGGTCTATGAGCTGTTCTAGACTCAAAATTGTTGGTTAGGTTACAATGAAAGTATTATATGACAGGAACTTCCACTTCAAAATACTGTTGTTCGCCGTTTGCGTCTTCGCCCTGCCAAAAGCGAAAAATATAAGTTTGGAAATGCTGTACTTCAAAACCAAAAGTGGCCACATCTTCAGATGAAGTTTCATTACAAGTTTCTTGATCGGTGCGTTTGGTGCCTATAAGCACAACATTTCGCACGGTAACATCCTTAGGTGTGACGTCGAAACCACTGAAACTAGTACATGAATCAGGTTTTCTATAGGTCACACGAATTTGATACGTCTGATTCAAACTAAAAAACTCTGGAAGGTCAGCACTCACTATTTGCAGCGGCACAAAATGAAAATTTGGTGCATCATCGTTGGTGCACGAATTAACCAACAACATAGTCATTACAAATAAGATTCTGAAAAAGGTCTTCTTCATCAGCAAACTATTTTTGCTTTTAAGATGCGCGTAATACCCAAAGGTTGCGTTCTAACAAGGAAAATAGATAAGGCGTAGGACCTATGAAAGTTTATTTCAGCGCATTTATAGCTTCGCGAATTTTCGCGTCTAATTCCTCAAACAATTCAGGATTGTCTAGTAATAGTGCTTTCACTGCATCACGACCTTGCCCTAATTTTGTGTCTCCATAGCTAAACCAAGATCCACTTTTCTTTACGATTTCATATTCTACACCCAAGTCGATAATTTCACCTACTTTGGAAATTCCTTCCCCGTACATGATATCGAACTCGGTGGTTCTGAAAGGAGGTGCGACTTTATTCTTAACCACTTTAACACGGGTTTTGTTACCCTGAACACCGCCGTCGGTATCTTTTATCTGAGTAGATCTTCTAATATCTAAACGAACAGATGCATAAAATTTAAGCGCATTACCACCTGTAGTTGTTTCAGGGTTTCCGAACATCACGCCAATCTTTTCACGCAATTGGTTAATGAAAATCACGGTACAATGTGTTTTGCTTATTGAACCGGTTAATTTTCGCAAAGCTTGAGACATCAATCTCGCGTGAAGCCCCATTTTTGAGTCTCCCATTTCGCCTTCAATCTCACTTTTCGGAGTTAAGGCAGCAACAGAGTCAATAACAACGATATCAATAGCACCAGAGCGAATTAAATTATCTGCAATCTCTAAGCCTTGTTCCCCATTATCAGGTTGAGAAATGATAAGGTTGTCGATATCAACGCCTAATTTTTCCGCATAAAAACGGTCGAACGCATGTTCTGCATCTATAAAAGCCGCAATGCCACCTTGCTTCTGAGCTTCAGCAATAGCATGTAGAGTTAAAGTAGTCTTACCCGAAGATTCCGGACCGTAAATTTCAATAACTCTACCTCGAGGATATCCTCCAACACCCAATGCAATATCCAAACCTAATGAACCTGATGGAATAACTTCAACATCTTCAATCACACTATCGCCCATCTTCATAACAGCACCTTTTCCGTAGGTTTTGTCTAATTTATCAAGGGTTAATTTTAAGGCTTTTAGCTTTGCGTCTTTCTCAGAACTCATAGTTTTCTCGTTTAATAAGGAGGGCTAAATTACCAATTCTTTTTGCATATAACAATGGGCGACGCAACCTTTTTATAAAACCTGCATCTAATTAAAAAAAGCTGCTAGTTTGAGTAAGGAATATCTATTGTTTTGAACGGCAATGGGCAATGGTGGCCTCTTCCTTTTGGTACTTTGAAACTGCTATGAAGAAGAAAAAAATGGAACGGCCGTAAAAGAGTCTCGATTTATCGAGGCTCTTTTTTTTTGTTTATTCGGCCCCGAGACTTCCGGGGGTTTCAGTATTTACCTTGAGTTCATTTTGCCCTGTTTTCCTAAAGGGATGCTTTGAAGCGATAATACTCATTTCCAGATTCTCCCTTCAGGGTCGGGATAAGGAACACGAACTTCTTTTGTATCACCCGTCATCGAGCATCCGACCTTTTCTACAAATTATCCTTATTTTTGCAATCCCGATAATCATCGGAAATAACATTCTTTAACTTAAATTATTAGTATAGCATGCAACTGTACAATACATTAAGTGCAAAGGAAAGAGCAGCTCTTATTGAAGAAGCTGGACAAGAACGTCTTACCATCTCTTTCTACACCTATGCACACATCGGCAATCCGACGCTATTTAGAAATCACCTTTTTATTCATTGGAACGAACTCGAAGTACTCGGCCGTATCTATGTCGCGCATGAGGGAATCAATGCCCAATTATCTGTTCCGGCAGAAAATTTTGAAGCGTTTAAAACCCATTTGGATAGTATTTCTTTTTTAGAAAATGTTCGATTGAACATTGCCATTGAGCAAGACAATTTATCATTTTTGAAGTTGAAGGTGAAGGTGCGAAAGAAGATAGTGGCGGATGGATTGAACGATGCTACTTTTGACGTAACAAATAAAGGAATTCACGTTGGCGCCGAACAATTCAATGAATTAATCGAAGATCCAGATACAGTTTTGGTGGATATGCGAAATCACTATGAAAGTGAGATAGGACATTTTAAAAACGCGATTACTCCTGATGTGGATACCTTTCGCGATTCTTTAGAAATAATAGAGAAGGATTTAGCCGATCTTAAAGAGGATAAAAAACTAGTTATGTATTGCACTGGTGGAATTCGATGTGAAAAAGCTAGTGCCTACTATAAACACAAAGGTTTTAAACAGGTGTATCAGCTTGAAGGGGGAATTATTGAATACGCCCGACAAGTAGAAAAGAAGAATTTGGAAAATAAATTCAGAGGGAAGAACTTTGTTTTCGACCATAGGCGGGGTGAACGTATTTCAGATGATGTGATAGCACAATGCCATCAATGCGGAAAGTCATGTGATACCCATGAAAACTGTGCAAACGAAGCATGTCATTTGTTATTTATTCAGTGTGAGGAATGCGCGAAGAAAATGGATAATTGCTGTTCTACGGAATGTCAAGAAATTCATAATCTTCCTTTTGAAGAGCAAAAAGCACTTCGAAAAGGCAAAGTTGTGAGCAATAAGATTTTCAAAAAGGGCAGGTCAGAGGTACTAAAGTTTAAGAAGTAGGCAGTTTTCATTGACAGTAGGCAGAAATACTAAAACTGATAACTGCCGGTACCCACTGAATACTTTTCTTTCCACCGCAAATTATACTATCTTTACTTTTAAGTTTAGTATGAACCTTTTTTGGTCAATTTCCCTCGAAAAGACCAAACCAACATATAATATATGAGTTGTAGCAGTTGTTCGACCGGTAAGGACGGGCAACCACGTGGATGCAAGAATAACGGCACTTGTGGTACCGATGGTTGTAATAAATTAACAGTTTTTGACTGGCTTTCCAATATGTCACTTCCAAACGGAGAGAAACCGTTTGACTGTGTTGAGGTGCGTTTTAAAAACAGCAGAAAAGAATTCTTCAGAAATACCGAAAATCTATCATTATCAATAGGGGACATAGTCGGCACTCAGGCACAATCAGGCCATGATATCGGAATGGTCACGCTTACCGGAGAACTCGTAAAAGTTCAAATGAAACGGAAGAAGGTTGATTTTAATGACGCTGAGCTTCCGAAGGTGTATCGAAAAGCTTCGCAAAAAGATATTGATACTTGGCAAAAATGTCGTGATCGTGAAGAGGAAATAAAGAAACGAGCCCGTGAGATTGCCATCATCCTAAAACTCCAGATGAAAATCTCAGATGTAGAGTTTCAAGGAGACGGGTCAAAAGCTACTTTTTATTATACTGCAGAAGAACGGGTAGATTTTCGTCAGTTGATTAAAGACATGGCAAAAGCCTTCGGTATCCGAATTGAAATGCGTCAAATCGGGTATCGTCAAGAGGCGCAACGTCTAGGAGGAATCGGTTCGTGCGGAAGAGAACTTTGCTGCTCAACTTGGCTTACCGATTTTAGGTCAGTTAGTACTTCTGCAGCTCGTTATCAGCAATTGTCCTTAAATCCACAAAAATTGGCGGGTCAATGTGGAAAACTTAAATGTTGTTTGAATTATGAGCTGGATGTTTACATTGACGCGTTGAAAGACTTCCCGGGGCAAGACACCAAACTCTTTACCGAAAAGGGACTGGCATTTTGTCAAAAAACAGATATTTTTAAGGAGAAGCTTTGGTTTTCTTATAAAGATGACCCAGCGAACTGGCATGTACTTTCCCCTGAACAGGTAAAGGAGATCTTAGAAAAGAATAAGAAAAAAGAAAAGGTTGCCAGTCTTGAAGAATATGCTGTAGAAAATCTTGTTGAAATAGAAGAAAGGGTGGTCTTTGAAAACGTAGTAGGTCAAGATAGCCTGACGCGTTTCGACAAGCCGAAAAGGAGTAAAAATAGCCGTAACCGAAACAGGAATAAAAAACGAAAAGCTGGCGGTGGTGGAAATAATCAAAGACAAGGCCAAAACAAAAACCGGAATCAAGGGAAACAAAACTCCAATAAGAAAAACAATTCAGGAAATACGAATAAGAATGCCAACCGTTCAAAAAGACGTCCTAAAAATGCCTAAGGTTTTCGTTTTTTTTCTGCTCGTTGTCTTTATGACATCTTGTAGTAAGGGCCTTGTAAAATCGGAATTTCAGTCTACGAATAATGCGATGTGGGCAAAAGACGATTTAATCGAGTTTACTTTCTCAGAAATGGATACCATTCAGAAATATGATATGTTCATCAATGTAAGAAATGACAACTCCTATCCCTATAATAATCTCTTCTTAATAGCTAATCTTGAATCTCCTGACGGAGAAAGTGTTACTGATACCTTGGAATATGAAATGGCATTACCTGATGGCACTTGGCTTGGCAAAGGGTATGGAAGCATAAAGGAAAACAAATTATGGTATAAAGAAAACATCGTTTTTGCTTCTTCTAGCGTATATACATTACGTATTTCCCACGCGATGCGAAAGAATGGTGATGTAAACGGAGTAATAAATTTAGAGGGAGTTACCGATATAGGTTTTGAAATTGTAAAAAGTAATTAGTAAGCATATGGCAAAGGCCGTGAAAAAATCTACTTCGTCTGCAAGTAAAAAGGGAAAACCATCTTATTTCAAATTTATTAAATGGTTCTGGATACTAATAGGTATAGGAGTATTATCTGTAGCACTTCTATTTTTATCTGCTTCTTGGGGCTGGTTGGGACCACTACCTACCTATGAATCATTAGAAAACCCGCAAACAAATTTAGCTTCGCAGATAATATCCTCAGATGATACAGTGCTCGGAAAGTTTTATTTAGACGACAATAGAACCGACATTGCATACGAAGATCTCCCCCAAAACCTTGTTGATGCTTTAGTTGCTAGCGAAGATGTTCGTTTTTATAATCACTCAGGTATTGATTGGTTTGGAACTTTACGAGCACTTTCTTATTTGGGAAAACGCGGTGGTGGAAGTACTATCACTCAGCAATTAGCAGGACAAATTTATGTTGGCACTAAATCAAGAAATCCAATCGCGAGAATAAAACAAAAAGCTAAAGAGTACGTAATCTCTACACAATTAGAGCGCAGATATACGAAGGAAGAAATTATTAAAATGTACCTGAATATTTATGATTTCGGCAATAATGCCGATGGCATACAATCTGCTTCGAAAATATACTTTGGCAAAGAACCTAAACAATTGAAAATTGAAGAATCAGCGATGCTTGTAGGCATGTTGCAGAATTCTTCTTTATTCAATCCATTACGACGTAAAGAAAAAACTCAAAATAAGAGGAATCTTGTTTTACGCCAGTTAGCTAGATATAACTATATAACAGAAGCCGAAAAGGACTCTTTACAAGCATTAGAGATTAACCTTAACTATAACCCAGAATCACATCGAGATGGTTTGGCAACTTATTTTAGAATGTATCTGCAACGTTTTATGAATGGTTGGATGTCTAAAAACCCCAAACCAGCCTTAGAGGGTGAACGTGATAAATGGAACCTATACTTAGATGGTCTAAAAATATACACAACAATCGATTCTAGAATGCAGGCAAATGCCGAAGAGGCGGTGGATATGCATATGCGAAAACTGCAGGCGGAATTTTTCAATCAAAATAAGCCTGACCGAAACAAGACGGCTCCTTTCTTGGATTTGGAAAAAAGCGACATTGACAAAATAATGGAGCGCGCAATGAAAACTTCGGATAGATGGCGTCGAATGGAAAAAGAGGGGAAATCTGAAAAAGTGATTCGTGAATCGTTCACCAAGAAAACCGAAATGACGGTTTTTGATTGGAAGAGCGAGACAAGAGAAAAAGATACGATATTGACTCCAATGGACTCCATTCGGTATTACAAAACATTCTTACGCACAGCCATGATGTCGATGGAACCACAAACAGGCCATGTAAAAGCGTGGGTAGGCGGGGTCGATTACAAGCATTTTCAGTACGACAATGTTTTTCAGGGAAGAAGACAGGTAGGTTCTACCTTTAAACCGTTTGTATATGCGGCGGCGATTGATCAACTGCGAAAATCTCCTTGTGATTCATTGCCAGATACGCAATACTGCATTGAGGCAGAAAAACATGGAAATGTAGAGGCTTGGTGTCCAAAGAATGCAGACGGGAAATATTCCGGAAAAAATTATACCCTTAAAAGAGCATTGGCCAATTCGGTAAATACCGTTACCGCGCAGCTAATCGATCAAGTTGGGCCAAAATCAGTAGTGTCTATTGTTCGAAATTTAGGA
The DNA here is from genome assembly GCA_938010765.1 of uncultured Flavobacteriaceae bacterium. Classification (GTDB taxonomy): domain Bacteria; phylum Bacteroidota; class Bacteroidia; order Flavobacteriales; family Flavobacteriaceae; genus Pelagihabitans. The sequence goes on from CALLVX010000078.1 coordinate 9,227, forward strand.
TTTAAGGGAGAAATCCTTGAAGTACCCTCAATTGCGCTTGGTACGCTAGATTCGAATCTCTATGAGATGGTCGGGGCCTACGGCACCTTTGCCAACCAAGGGGTTTTTGTAAAACCTGTCATGGTAACCCGAATCGAGGATAAGAACGGGACCGTTTTGTACGAATATGTGCCTGAAACAAAAGATGTTTTAAGCAAAGATGTAGCCTATGCCATGGTCGATTTGATGAAAGGGGTTACCCAAGGAGGATCCGGCACTAGATTACGACACAAGGGTAATAAGAATGTAAGGGTTTATAAAGAAATAATCACAGGATATCCTTATGAACTTAAAAACCCAATAGCGGGGAAAACAGGTACTACCCAAAACCAAAGTGATGGGTGGTTTATGGGTATGGTCCCCAATCTGGTCACAGGTGTTTGGGTCGGTGGTGATAATCGTGCGGTACATTTTAAGAGTATTACCTATGGTCAAGGAGCTGCCATGGCCCTACCTATTTGGGGCTTGTATATGAAGAAAAATTACGAAAACGATGACTTGGGAATTTCCACAGGTAATTTTACCAAACCCGGCAATATGTCGATCAAAGTAGACTGCGCCAAAATTTTAGAGCAGATGCAACAAGAAAACCCTGAAGACGACTTAGAAGATATAGGGATTTAGTGCAGCTGGCTTAAGAATTTCACGTTCAATAACTAATCTATAAGGAAATGATTCGCAAAACGGTGAGTAACGTACAAGAGGCCCTCAAAGGTGTTGAAGATGGTATGACACTGATGTTAGGCGGCTTTGGACTCTGCGGGATTCCTGAAAATACCATAACCGAATTGGTTCGTTTGGGGATAAAAGATCTTTGCTGTATTTCAAACAATGCAGGAGTCGACGATTTTGGTCTGGGGTTATTATTACAGCAACGACAGGTACAAAAAATGATTTCATCCTATGTCGGGGAGAACGATGAATTTGAACGGCAGATGTTAAGTGATGAGCTTGAAGTGGAGCTAACCCCTCAGGGTACCTTGGCCGAAAAATGCCGTGCAGCACAAGCGGGGTTCCCAGCCTTTTATACCCCTGCAGGGTATGGAACCGAAGTTGCCGAAGGAAAAGAAACCCGTGAATTTAACGGAAAAATGTATGTGCTAGAGGAAGCTTTTAAAGCAGATTATTCCTTTGTAAAAGCATGGAAAGGCGATGAAGCGGGAAACCTTATATTCAAAGGCACAGCGAGAAACTTTAATCCCTGCATGTGTGGGGCGGCCAAGATTACCGTGGCCGAAGTAGAAGAACTTGTGCCGGCCGGGGCGTTGGATCCCAATGAAATTCATGTGCCGGGTATTTTTATACAACGAATTTTTCAAGGGGTTGATTACGAGAAACGCATTGAACAGCGAACCGTGCGAAAGCACACTTAGTGAACCAATTGAAAAAAGGAACCTCCTGATAAGAATTCAATATGTTGAACAAAGAGGGAATTGCAAAAAGAATTGCAAAAGAAGTACAAGATGGCTATTATGTGAACTTGGGGATTGGTATTCCTACCCTAGTGGCCAATTTTGTAAGGGAAGACATTAGTGTCGAATTCCAAAGTGAAAATGGGGTATTGGGTATGGGGCCTTTCCCTTTTGAAGGTGAAGAAGATGCCGATGTTATCAATGCCGGCAAGCAAACTATTACGACGATGCCAGGGGCTTCTTTTTTCGACTCTGCTACCAGCTTTGGAATGATTCGTGGCAAACATGTAGACCTTACCATTTTAGGAGCTATGGAGGTTGCTGAGAACGGCGATATCGCCAATTGGAAGATTCCAGGCAAGATGGTCAAGGGTATGGGGGGAGCGATGGATTTGGTGGCCTCCGCGGAGAACATCATTGTAGCCATGATGCATACCAATAGGGCAGGCGCTTCTAAATTGTTGAAAAAGTGCCGCTTACCGCTTACCGGAGTAGGCTGTGTTAAAAAAATCGTGACCAATTTGGCCGTACTAGAGGTTACCAATGAAGGCTTTCTATTGTTGGAACGTGCACCGGGAATAACAGTTGCTGAGATAGAAAAAGCGACTGAGGGTACCCTCATCATTAATGGTGAAATTCCTGAGATGATTATTTAGATCATCAATACTTCTATAGCTTTATACAACGCATAGGCCTTTCTATACCATTCATCGGTGTAGTTCGTCGAATAAATACTCGTTTTATATTCCAGACAACAGTTTATCGAGGCTTCACAACAATAATTAGGTTTAAAATGCCGTTCTGAAGTACTTTTACATTGTACTAAAAGACAGCCCAAGTCTAATCTTTGAAACCCACTTATTATGGAAGCCCATTTGAATCACGCCCCCACACAAGAAGAAATCCAAGTGTATAAAAACGATTTCTTCAGCGGCATAGTAATGCTGATGCGAAAACTATTTATGTTATAACCCGGATTGCCAGGAAAGAATTCAAAGGAGCACCACCCCAAAGGCAGCTCCTTTTTTATGGCCTTTTTTGAAGCAATCGGTGCGAATAGCTGCATAACGATGACCATTTTGAAGCGCAAAATTTTATTTGCAAGCGATTCTCAAACAGCTTATTTTTAAGTATTACTTAAAACTATGGCACTTCATATCCAGCAATGCACTCTAGAATCATTAGGAGTGCTTGTTACCCTTTCCAAGAATACCTTTATCGATGCCTTTGCCCATTTCAATAATCCGGATGATTTTAAAACCTATGTTGAAACGGCATTTGCAACTACGACCATTAAGGACGAGCTGAACACGAAACATACGGCCTTTTATTTAGTTTATAAAGAGGATGAGTTAGCCGGTTATTTCAAGCTCAATCAATACGACGCGCAAACTGATTTAAAGAGCTCCAATTCGATGGAGTTGGAGCGTATTTATGTGGTGAATGCTTTTCAAGGGCAACAAATAGGACAATGGATGCTTTCTGAGGTCAAAAACAAGGCCATGGCAGCCGGAAAACAATTTTTATGGCTTGGAGTATGGGAAGAGAATACAAATGCCATTCGCTTCTATCGGAAACGCGGTTTTAAAAAATTTGGGACACACCCCTTCTATATGGGAAAAGACAAACAGACGGATTGGTTGATGCGTTGCGAGTTATAAAAAAAGCCCTGGTATTTAAAGTCAGGGCTTTTTCGTTCAAGGATATGCTTATTCTTTTAGAACTTTTATATAGGTACTATCCCCTGAGCTGTTTGAAAGGTTCAGCATATAAAGCCCTTTGGCGATATCATAAACGGTAATTTCAATAGTACTTTCGCTTGGCTCAATAATTCCTTTTTTAACAACAGCCCCATTTAAATTATACATTGTATAGGTGCTGAAGTGGGTGTATTTTGGTAGGCTCACCTGTATTTTGTCGATTCCAGGATTTGGGAAAACACTTACGGTACCGATATCAAGATTCGTTTTTAAAGAAGAGCTTTGATTTACCGATATGTTCAGGTTGTCGAAGAAAGCGTTTCCCGGTCGGCTAGCGTCCCCAAAATTTGGAAACAGCCATATATCGAGGGTACTGACCCCAGAGGGTACGGTGATAGTGCCCGATTGTGTCTGCCAATCGGTCCCAAAGCTCCTTGTGAGTATACTTGAATTGGGCGCGTTGTTCCGTGCTACCTGCATCTGGGCGTTCCCCGATCCGGTCTTTCCATCTATACTGATGGTGATCTGCTGTCCCGCGGAGATGCCCCTGGCGGCAAGGTCGATCGGAATCACATATCGTGCCCAAGGCTGTCCTGCGGCCTCGCTATTGAGCCCCATAGCACATGGTGAATTATTGGTATAGACTGTGGTGGCCCATTTTGCGACATTCCCTGCAGCTGTATCCCTGTCGTTCAATGGCATGGCACCATTTTCGTTTGCCAAGTCGCTGATACAGGAAACGCCAGATTCCCCCGTTACCGATATGTTCAGGTTGTCGAAGAAAGCGCTTCCCGGTCCGCTAGCGTCCCCAAAATTTGGAAACAGCCATATATCGAGGGTACTGACCCCCGACGGCACGGTGATAGTGCCTGATTGTGTCTGCCAATCGGTCCCAAAGCTCCTTGTGAGTATACTTGAATTGGGCGCGTTGTTCCGTGCAATCTGCATCTGGGCGTTCCCCGATCCGGTCTTTCCATCTATACTGATGGTGATCTGCTGTCCCGCGGAGATGCCCCTTGCGGCAAGGTCGATCGGGATCACATATCGTGCCCAAGGCTGTCCTGCGGCCTCGCTATTGAGTCCCATAGCACATGGTGAATTATTGGTATAGACCGTGGTGGCCCATTTTGCGACATTCCCTGCGGCTGTATCCCTGTCGTTCAATGGCATGGCACCGTTTTCGTTCGGCAGGTCACTGGTACAGGAACCTCCCGATCCCCCCGTTACCGATACGTTCAGGTTGTCGAAGAAAGCACTTCCAGCGCTGCTAGAATTCCCAAAATTGGGAAACAGCCATATATCGAGGGTACTGACCCCAGAGGGTACGGTGATAGTGCCCGATTGTGTCTGCCAGGAGCTTCCAAAGCTCTTTGTGAGTATACTTGAATTGGGCGCGTTGTTCCGTGCAATCTGCATCTGGGCGTTCCCCGATCCGGTCATTCCGTCTATACTGATGGTGATCTGTTGTCCCGCGGAGATGCCCCTTGCGGCAAGGTCGATCGGAATCACATATCGTGCCCAAGGCTGTCCAGCCGGCCCTGAGAGTCCCATGGCACATGGTGAATTATTGGTATAGACCGTGGAGGCCCATTTTGAGACACTTCCTGCGGCTGTATCCCTGTCGTTCAATGGCAGGGCGCCGTTTTCGTTCGCCAAGTCACTGGTACAGGAACCTCCCGACCCCCCCGTTACCGATACGTTCAGGTTGTCGAAGAAAGCACTTCCAGCGCTGCTAGAATTCCCAAAATTGGGAAACAGCCATATATCGAGGGTACTAACCCCGGAGGGTACCGTGATGGTGCCCGATTGTGTTTGCCAGGAGCTTCCAAAGCTCTTTGTGAGTATACTTGAATTGGGTGCGTTGTTCCGTGCTACCTGCATCTGGGCATTACCCGACCCTGTTTTACCATCAATGCTAATGGTAATCTGCTGTCCGGCGGAGATGCCCCTTGCGGCAAGGTCGATCGGAATCACATATCGTGCCCAAGGCTGTCCCGACCCTCCGGAGAGTTGCATTGCACAGGCCGAGTTGTTGGTCTCTGCAGAGGTGCCGCTGTTGGTGATGTTACCAGATAATAATCGAGTACTTAAATTAAAAGAAGTATTTTCATTAGGAATATCAGAAACACATGACGAGGTACTTGGGCACTGCATAGAGTCCATAGACCAGCGCGCAAAATAATTACCAATATTGGTAAACTCACCTCCTACATACAGCTCGCCATTCGAATGAAGAAGATCGCTGACACTATTGTCAGTACCAACGTTTGTTCCTGGTCCCAAAGCGTCATATGTATTAGTGTAGGGACTCCACCTAGCAAGCCCATTCATAATTAAATTGGTAGAACCATCATTTGATACTGTTCCGAAGGTACCGCCAATATATATATAACTGCCATCAGAGGTAATAGAGCGTACTTCGCCACCGGCAACATTTTTTGATAAGATTTGATGCGTATCATTCGAAAGAATATAGCGTCCCATATAGTTTTGTCCACCTACATAAAGATAGCCGTTAAATTCTTCGATTTCCTTGATAAATAGGGAGTTGGTGCCAGGGTAAGCAGCCCATTTGCTACCATCAAATTTTGCAATCCTATTGGCATTCACGCTTCCGATGGCCGTAAAATTCCCTCCGACGAAAACATCTCCGTTTGGCAATACTTCAATTGCGCGGAGTTCATTGTTAGGATAGGTGTTCATATTATCCCAAGAAGAACCGCGATATCTGGCAAACTTTGAAACACTTACTCCAGAGACACTCGTTGTGGCACCAACTATATAAACATAGCCATTTGGAGCGCTATCAATTTCAAAGATTACGCCTGTTGAATTATGATTTATTATAGATCCGTTAGAAATTTGAGCAAGGTTTTTGGCAGTTGCACCATTAATACTACCAAAATTTCCGCCTACCCAAATGTCTCCATTAGGAGCTACATGAATGTCTTCGACTTCTCCATTCACGGCGTAAGTGGCGCTAAAACCGGTATTTTCATCATATTTCACCAAGTTATAGGCCGTTGTTCCCTCTGCATTGGTAAAGCTGCCTCCCAACCAAATAGTATTTCCTACTTTCTCTATCGCATTTACTTGCCCGTTTAAATCATTTGGGCATTGGTCAAAATTCCCAATACCGTTTACTGCTACAGTGCTCGTACTTTGGGTTCCGGTAATTTTGAAAATGGCACCTGAGTTATCTTCAAAGTTGTATGCATTCGATGAATTGGGGTTCCCGTCATAGTTTTGACCGTACCGCAAAAAGTAAAGCTCCGTGCCACTTTCATTTTGTCCAAACGAAACTATAGCGGCGTCATCAGGTGAAGTTGTGAAAAGTTTAGATTGTGCTAGGTTTTGTGTGTTGGTAGCTCTGGTAGGGTCAGTGCTGTCGGGACCGATAGTAGGGTCAATCGCCCAAATATCGCCACTGATATAATCTGCGAAAACATATTTTCCTTGAATTTCAGGGTTGCTTAATGACCCTTTGTAAACATAACCTCCTGTCAAAGAGGTTGCTGATTTCGAAAAATAGGGTGGCCTCAAGGTTCCCCCTCCATTCAAGGAAACAGATTGGTCTCTATAAGTTCCTTCCCATCGCCCCCAACCGTAGTTACTTCCTCCATAGGACAGTTTTACTCTGTTAATTTCATCTTGTTGCCCGGCTCCGACATCTCCTATCCAAATCTCGTCACCATGAAAACTAAACTTCCATGGATTTCTAAGTCCGTAAATCCAAATTTTTCTTGTGTCCGTGTCACCAGAAGACGCATATGGATTGCTGGAAGGAATGGAGTATGTACCATTCGTATTCACGGCGATTCTTAAAATACTTCCAAAAATATGGGACAAGTCCTGCGCGCGTTGGTTTCCATTTCCTGTCGAATCACCACCATCGCCTATGCCCATATATAGATAGCCATCTGGCCCAAATTCAATATGCCCCCCATTATGGGTATGATGTGTGGTGGGCTTAGTGGCAGTAAATACTATTTTTCTGGAATTTGCCGTAGCAGATGGGTTTCCCGAATTTAATGTAAGTTGAGCTAGATTAACCTTGTATGGCGGGGCTCCGCTAATGTAATAAATATAGAACAGGCGATTATTTTGAAAATTCGGATGCAGTGCCATTCCTAATAATCCAATTTCTGTTCCGTCTTTGCCAGAACTTACTATGCTAGAAAGATCTACAACCAAAGATTTAACTCCTGTTGCTTCGGAAACTTCATATATATAACCTGGTTTCTCTACAACGAATAACCTATTAGAACCATCATTGCTAGGTATAATTTCTAAAGGAGTGTCAAAGGTTAAACTGGGAAAAGCATTTGTATATCCAAGTTCTTGCGCTGTGATATTAAAGGTCAGTAGAATTGCGCACACAAAAGCATGATGTGCTTTGAGTAGGGTTTTTTTCATGTGGGGGCTTTAAAAAATTTGGTTACTAAGGACTAAATTGAAAAGCTGCTTTTTTGGTATTATTAACAGCTTAATTAATATATTACACATGTGTGTATACGGGCAAAGTAAGAAAAAGGATGTCGAGGATCGTTTTTTTTTGTAAAATATCGATAAAATGCAGCATTTCGTCTAAAAAATTTGCCACAACAGGAACCCAAGAGGTTTTCTTAAGTTTCTCTATTTAGCTAACTTTAATGTATAATTGAAATCTTTCGAATGAATTATAAAGTACTGGCAATCATTTTCTTTTCAAATTTCTGCTTAGGGATAGCGCAAGATGTAAACTACTTTCCTGAGCGCACTGCGGAATGGGAACGCAAAACCCCTACGGATGTTAAAATTGATCAAAATAAGTTGAATGAAGCTGTGGCCTTTGCGATGGAAAACGAATATAGCGGTTCCCGAGACCTTCGAATCGCAATTCTAAAGGGTTTTAAGAGCGAACCATTTCATGAAATTTTGGGACCGACCAAAAAACGAGGCGGCCCTGCGGGGATGGTTTTAAAAAATGGATTTATCGTAGCGGAATGGGGTGATACAGACCGTGTTGATATGACCTTTAGCGTTACCAAGAGTTTTTTAAGTGCCGTAGCAGGTTTGGCAGAGGATAAAGGACTTATTTCTGATAGCTCGGACAAAGTGGATTCTTATGTTTGGGACGGTACCTTTGCCGGGAAGCACAATTCAAAAATTACCTGGAAGCATTTGCTGCAACAGAACAGTGATTGGTCAGGGGAACTTTGGGGGGGTAAAGATTGGGCTAATCGCCCACCCAATGAAGGAGGTTTAGACGATTGGAAATATCGCGAACTAAAGGAACCGGGTACGGTGATGGAGTATAATGATGTGCGCGTAAATGTACTTGCCTACTCCCTTACCCATGTATGGCGCAAACCATTGCCAATGGTTTTAAAAGAACAGTTGATGGATAAAATCGGAGCTTCGACCACATGGCGCTGGTACGGCTATGAACATGCATGGACCGAGATTGACGGGCTTCAAATGAAATCGGTTACCGGGGGAGGTCATTCGGGAGCAGGATTGTTCATTAATACAAAGGATATGGCGCGCTTTGGATTACTATTTCAAAATGATGGCAAATGGAAGGGTGAACAACTGATCAGTTCAGATTGGATAAAGAAAGCGGTCGAACCTTCAATACCAAATTCGAACTATGGGTATATGTGGTGGTTGAACAAAAAAGGCGGTCGACACTGGGAGGGCCTTTCGGAAGACCTCTATTATGCCGCAGGTTTTGGTGGGAATTTTATAGTTGTAGATAGTGAAAATGACATGGTCGTCGTTACACGTTGGTTAGAACCAAACAAAATTGGCGAACTGATGACCAAAGTTCAGGCTGTTCTTGACTAGTTCATTTTGCTATATTTATGCGAGTTTCATTTTTTTCTTCAAAGCGCTCTTGTAGACACGCCCTACGGGTACTCTTTCATCTTTAATATATACAATGTTTCCTTGCATTTTATCAATTTTCGTATAGTTAATTATGTATGACTTGTGGATTTGCGCAAATTTGCTGTCCGGAAGTTTTTCTACCCAGTTTTTTAGGGAATCCAGATACGAGAATTTTCCGTTTTCAGTAGCTACCGTAACATAATTTTTATCCGATTCTATATAAAGAATCGTCCCTATTTCGATTTTATGCAGAGTTTTATCGACATTTAGAAAGAGCGTCTCGGAATTGGCCTTTGGGACCGCCTTTGGGGCGATTGCAACCGAATGTTTACGTATTTTATTTACTGCTTTAAGAAAGCGTTCAAACGAAAAGGGCTTTACCAAATAGTCACAAATGGTATCTAGCTCAAAACTCGCTACCGCATGCTCGTGATAGGCAGTTGTCATTACAATTGCCGGGGGGTTGCTAAGTGTCTTTATATACTGGATCCCCGAAATATCAGGTAGATTAATATCTAAAAAAACCACGTCTACCGTTGCCGTTTGAAGCATCGAATTTGCCTCCAATGCAGACTGAAAACTAGCGGCCAAATCTAAGTCGGGCAGTTTGTCAATATAGTTTTTCAGCACCCTTTGCGCTGGTAATTCGTCTTCAATGATAATACACTTCATGTAAGTTGCAACTTAAGATGAGCACTATAGTCTTCTGTTTCCGTAATCTTCAATTCATGCTTGTTTTTGTATAATAAAGACAGTCTCTTTTTAAGGTTTTCTAACCCGATTTTTGAGCCGTCTTGAGTTGTTTTGGACAAGTTGACCTTGTTTTTGCAATAACAGGCCAGCACACCATCTTTTACTGTAATGCTAATTTGAATGGTGTTATGGGCCGCACTGTGTTTGAAAGCATTTTCTATTAAGGTAATCAGTAACAATGGTGCAATCTTATGTTGTGTCGAATCAACGACCACCGTAAAATCAATTTTCTTGAGGTTTTCGGTTCTAATTCTTTGAAAGGCGATATAGTTTTCTATATAATCCAGTTCTTTTTGAAGGGCAATAGTATGGGCATTGCTCTCATAAAGTACATGTTTTAAATTGTCGGAGAGCATCAGGATCATTGCAGGTACTTCCTTGGGTTTTTCAAGGGCATATGAGTAAATGGTATTTAGGTTGTTGAACAAGACATGGGGGTTAATTTGCGATTTTAAAAACTGCAGTTCAATTTCGGTATGATCCTTTTTGATGGTTTCTAACTCATCCTGTTTTTTAAGATAGCGGTAGAGCATCCATAAAAAGGAAAAAAATACAATCGGAACAAGCGTCTGCCATAGATAGTCTGATAGGCATTTCATAATGCTACACCCACATTCTGCAAAGTAATTACAATAGGCCTGTGTGCCGAGAAATGCAATGGTTCCTATAACGATGGTATATATAAAGTAATACCGTTTTCGAATAAAATAGGGTAGTAAGACACCATTATTCAAATAAACAATACCGACCAGTATAAAAAAGTATTGCAGGAAGGGGTTCTCGCTCCAATAGTAGTTGGAAAAAACGAAAAGCGATACAAAAACGAACAAGGCCCAAAATAACAAATGAATCAATACTTCGTAGATGCGATGGCTCGAATGGGTCATGGCCGTAAAGTAGCGAAAAAGTAGCGACCGTTCAAAATTCCTTTATAAAACCCGCTTTTCAAGATACCAACGACCGTTTTGGCCTTGCATTCCGTTTCGTACTTATCAAATTTGAATTGAGCCATTCTTTTCGTCCGATGACATAGAACAGGCCTATTGTTTGGCGCACCTATACTAGGTTTGAGAAAAAAAATATCTCAAGAATGAAAACAAAAACGATTTTTTTAGTCGCCTTTTTATGCATGTTAATTCCTTTTAATGGTCACGCCCAGGACAAAAATAAAAAAGTGACCGATGAGAATGGCAGGGAAAAGTTATTGGGCCAGGTGGACAAAGAAGCTTTTCTAAGAGATTCTTTTGCCAGCTGGTTCGCACCGCAATTTGAAGGATTTGAAGTTGATCAGGAGGAAATAAAAAAATTCGGGAAAAAGCTTAAGAAGTATGAGATAGTTGCTTTCATGGGCACATGGTGCGGGGATAGCAAGCGAGAAGTTCCACGGTTTTATAAAATACTGGAAGCCGCCGAATTTCCGATAGATCAACTAAAAATGGTAACGGTAGATAATACAAAACCAAACTATAAGAAAAGTCCGAATGGGGAAGAAGAAGGCTTGAACATCGTTAAGGTGCCCACCTTTATTTTTATGAAGAAGGGAAAAGAGGTAAACCGTATTATTGAATCGCCGGTGACCTCTTTGGAAAAGGACATGACTGCTATTCTAGTTGAAAAAGACTATGTACCCAACCATAGCGAAGTGCGCTTGGTACCTATGGATTAAAACTGTTTAAAATAGATAAGGCCTTTTCAAGGGTTCCCTCGGTTTTCGCAAAACAAAAGCGAAGTAATTTATGGTCTTGACCTCCTTTATTGAAGGATGAGATGGGAATGCAGGCCAATTGATAATCTATAATGAGTCTTTTGGCCAATTGTTCATCTGCCTCGGAGCTCATATCGGTATACCGCAACAATTGAAAGTAAGTGCCCTGAGACGGGATATATTTAAATCCGGGATTGGTTAATCCATTAAGAAAGAAATCTCTCTTTTGCTGGTAAAAGCCTCTCAATTCAAGATAATGGGACTCGTCTTTTAGATATTCGGCCAGTGCCCGCTGTACAGGATGGTCTATAGAAAAAACAGCAAACTGATGTATTTTTCGAAACTCGTACATCAAAGAGGCAGGGGCGACACAGTATCCCATTTTCCAACCGGTAACATGAAAGGTTTTCCCAAATGAGGCGCAAACGAAGCTACGCGTCACCAAATCGTCGAAACGGGAGGCGCTTTCATGTTGTTCCCCGTCAAATATAATATGCTCATAGACCTCATCACTGATAAGAATACAGTTGGTGGGTCTAAGAATTTCTTGTAACTCCAGCATATCTTCCTTAGAAAGAATCGTACCGCTAGGGTTGTGCGGGGTGTTTATGATGACCATTCGCGTTTTAGTGCTCAATTTTGACCGAAAATGGTTCCAATCAACTTTGAAATCGTCATTGTTCAATTGTATTAGAACGGGAATGCCGCCATTTGCTTCGATGACGGGTTCATAACAGTCATACGCCGGTTTAAAAACGATGACCTCATCTCCTGGGTGCACAAAGGCGGTAATTGCCGTAAACAATGCCTGTGTGGCACCCACAGTCACCGTAACCTCCGTTTCGGGGCTATACACCCTTCCATGTAGTTTTTCTATTTTGGAAACAATGGCTTCACGCAACCCATAATACCCCTGCATAGGCGCATATTGGTTGTATCCTCTTTGCATGGCATCGGATACCAGGTTTAGTAACCGTGGGTCCGCACCGAAATTGGGAAACCCTTGGGAAAGATCGGTCGCATTGTGCTGTCTGGCCAAGTTTCCTACCGTGGTGAAAATAGTTGTTTTTACATTCGGCAGTTTCGATCGGAAATTATTTTTTGAAGTTGGCATGGCTACTAGAATCTCTTCAAAAATAAGTATTTCTGCGGTGCAGAACACGGTTTGATTTTACGTCTACAACATTCTGTTCAAGAATTTTTTATCTCCCTCGGCCTGCAGTTGTCGTGCCAATGAATTATCGAAAGCGATTCGAATCAAGGCCCTGATTGCTTTTGAGTTTCCTTTGGTTAAACTGTTGGTTCTGTAAACGACATCGCGAATGGTAGAAAAACTAATGCTAGTGCGGCTCGCGACATTGGCATAGTCATCTTTTGTGGTATTGCGACGTAAAGTTATGGATAGCCGTTCGTCTATGGGCTTTCCGTAGTGGTCTTCATTGAACATAATGGTAACGTATTTAAGATTAATAACTCCTTTTTTTAGACTGACCATGCATTTATTGAGAAAATGCTAAATAAAATTGCATATTTTACTATATTTGCTTGTAATTCAGTTACAGATATATGCAATATATTTTACTATTGGATTCATAATATGTAAGATTATTACACAATATTATGATTTTATGTTCATATTAAAGCAACTAAGACGTAAAAAAAATATAAATCAGACCGATTTGGCGTTAGCAATCGGTGTGAGTTTACGTACAATTCAGTTATATGAAAAAAAAGACGCCAATATTCCAATCAAAAATCTTACAAAAATTGCGCAATATTTTGATGTAACGATAGCAGAGTTGTATTCCCACGAGGTAAATGAAGATGCGCATGCTTATGGTGACAGAACAGGCGGTCAAAAAGGGATTGAAACCAGGCTCATCGGGAATGGTAAAATTTTGATCGATGTTCCGTTATTGTTGGAAGCTGATGAACAGGCTTATCTCGATAGCTTTGCGGAAAAAGAGGGGTTTGTGAACCAACTGCCGAGAATGAGTTTTGTACTAAGACAGGAGGAAGAAGCGGCGCACATGGCTTTTGAGGTTTCTGGAAGGTCAATGGATAATGGCAGCTTGAGTGGTGTGCCTATGAACGCGCTTGTTTTGGGAAAAGAAATAACGCTGGATAATCTGAATCAGATGGTAACGCATAACAGCATCTACATTATTGTGCACTCAGATGGGATACTTTGTAAGGCGATTCAAGGGGTCAATAAAGATGCTGAGACCATTCACTGTCATAGTTACAATAAATCTCCCGAGTATGTCAATTTCACCATCGAATTTGGGAAGGTATTGCAGCTTTTCGAGGTGGTTAAAAAACAAATTGACTGCTAAAGGTGGGTTGCTGTATTTTCTAAGTGGGTAATAACTTCCTTTAGGCAGCGGGATAACTCTTTTTTAATATCCGTTTCCCAAAAGCGAAACACTTTGTATCCCAATTCTTTTAATCCTTCGTTAACCTCACGGTCTCGCTGCATATTACGTTCAATTTTAGCGATCCAAAACGTGCGATTCGTTTTTATTTTGGGTTTTCGGGTTTCCCAGTTATGACCATGCCAATATTCTCCATCGATAAAAATGACTGTTTTGTACTTCTTTAAGGCGATGTCTGGCTTGCCTAACAACTTGTTATAATCAATACGATAGCGATACCCGGCAGCATATAACGCTTTTCGAAAGGCAAGTTCGGGCTTGGTATTCTTGTCACGGATCTTCCCCATGATCTTAGACCGTTCTGGGGTGGTATAAAAGCCAGCTTCTTCATTGAACCGTGGTACTCTGATCCGTTCTTCAGGGTATGTTTTAGGCATATTTGAAGATAATAAAAAATCCCAAACACTAGTACTCACTAGTGTTTGGGATTTTCAATTTTATGATTAAAAAGCTTACCCTTTCACCGTAGCGGAAAGGTACTCTCTATTCATTCGGGCTATATTTTCCAAAGAAATTCCTTTGGGACATTCTACTTCGCAGGCTCCTGTATTCGTACAGTTGCCAAAGCCTTCCAGATCCATCTGGCGCACCATATTCTGCACACGCTCAGTAGCTTCTACTTGTCCTTGGGGTAGCAAGGCAAATTGAGATACTTTCGCCGAGGTAAACAACATGGCGCTTGCATTTTTGCATGCTGCTACACAGGCACCACAACCAATGCATGTAGCTGAATTAAAGGCAGTATCGGCGATATCTTTCCCGATAGGAATGGCGTTTGCATCCAACGTATTTCCAGAGGTATTGACAGAAACAAAACCACCGGCTTGTTGAATACGATCAAAAGCAACACGATCTACGATCAAATCTTTTATAACCGGAAAAGCAGAGGCTCTAAACGGCTCAATAACAATCGTATCGCCATCGGCAAAGCTTCTCATGTGAAGCTGGCAAACGGTAACCAACCGATCAGGACCGTGCGGTTGGCCATTGATTTGCATCGAGCAAGTTCCGCAAATGCCCTCGCGGCAATCATGGTCGAATTCTATGGGCTCTTCTCCTTTGTTGATCAATTGCTCGTTCAATACATCCAACATTTCTAGAAAAGACATGTCCTCTTCGACTCCCTTTAGAGGGTAATCAACCATTTGTCCTTTTGATGTGGCATCTTTTTGACGCCAAATTTTTAGATTCAGATTCATAGCCTCTTATTTATAACTTCTTGTTTTCAGTTCAATATTTTCGTACTTCAACTCCTCTTTGTGCAGCACTGCATCTTTGGGTTCGCCTTTGTATTCCCAAGCGGACACAAATTTGAAATTCTCATCATCCCTCAGTGCCTCACCCTCTGCAGTTTGATATTCTTCACGGAAATGTCCCCCACAAGATTCATTTCTTGTTAGTGCGTCTTTCGCGAACAATTCTCCAAGTTCCAAGAAATCGGCTACACGCCCTGCTTTTTCAAGCTCTTGGTTTTTTGTGTCGGCGCTTCCTGGGATTCGAACGTTTTCCCAAAAGTCGGCTCGTAAGGCGGCAATTTCATCAATGGCTTCTTGCAACTCCTTGGCGTTACGACTCATACCACATTTGTTCCACATAATCTTACCTAATTTCTTATGGTAATAATCAACGGAGTGTTCTCCTTTCCCTCCCATTAGTTTCTCAATGCGATCTCTAACGTGTTTTTCCGCTTCGTCGAATTCGGCGGTTTCTGTTGAAATGGCACCGGTTCTAATATCATCTGATAGGTAATCACCTATCGTATACGGCAACACGAAATAACCATCTGCCAAACCTTGCATCAATGCCGAAGCACCCAAACGGTTGGCACCGTGATCGCTAAAATTCGCTTCCCCTGCCGAGTAACAGCCTGGAATGGTCGTTTGAAGGTTATAGTCGACCCAAAGTCCTCCCATAGTATAATGTACCGCAGGATAAATCATCATGGGTGTTTTATACGGGTTTTGATCTACGATTTTCTCATACATCTGAAAAAGGTTCCCATATTTGGCTTCTACGACTTTCTCACCTAATTCACGAATCGTTTTGGCATCTGCATCTTTCATTCCCGAGGTCAATGCCTTTTCTTTTCCATATCGCATAATGGCCGAGGCAAAATCTAGATAAACGGCTTCTCCCGTTTTATTAACACCAAAGCCGGCATCACAACGTTCTTTGGCCGCTCTTGATGCTACATCACGAGGAACCAGGTTTCCAAAGGCAGGATATCTTCTTTCTAGATAATAGTCCCTGTCCTCTTCTTTTAATTGTATCGGTTTTAACTTCCCTTCCTGAATTGCTTTTGCATCTTCGAGACGTTTAGGAACCCAAATACGACCATCGTTTCGCAGCGATTCGGACATCAAGGTCAATTTAGACTGGTGATCTCCGGAAACTGGAATACAGGTCGGGTGAATTTGTGTAAAACAGGGGTTGGCAAAGAAAGCACCCCTGCGGTGGGCACGCCAAGCTGCCATGACATTACAGCCCATTGCATAGGTTGATAGGAAAAATAGATTCCCGTAACCTCCCGTTGCTAGTACAACAGCATGTGCCGAATGACGTTCAATTTCTCCAGTAACCAAGTTACGGGCGATAATTCCTCTTGCTTTTCCATCGACTTTCACCAAATCGAGCATTTCATGTCGTGTATGAGACTTTATCTTTCCTCTATGAATTTGACGGTTCATTGCTGCGTATGCACCCAATAATAATTGTTGCCCCGTTTGTCCTTTGGCATAGAAAGTACGTGATACCAAAACACCCCCGAAAGAACGGTTATCCAACAAGCCGCCATATTCCCTCGCAAAAGGGACGCCCTGTGCTACACATTGGTCAATGATATTGGTAGAAACTTCTGCCAAACGATACACGTTTGATTCACGTGAACGATAATCACCTCCTTTAACGGTATCATAGAAGAGACGGTATACGCTATCGCCATCGCCTTGGTAGTTTTTAGCTGCATTTACCCCGCCTTGAGCGGCAATCGAATGCGCCCTACGAGGAGAATCTTGATAACAAAAGGTCTTTACGTTGTACCCAAGCTCTGCAAGAGTAGCGGCGGCGGAACCTCCTGCAAGGCCTGTACCCACAACAATAATATCAATATTACGCTTGTTGGCAGGGTTGACCAGGTCAATATGATTTTTATGATTGGTCCATTTATCGGCCAAGGGCCCTGATGGTACTTTAGAATCCAATATGCCCATAATTAATGTGTTATTGGGTTAAGGTGATGGTAAATAGCGATAAAAGCAAAGCCCAAGGGAATGACTATTGCAAATGCCTTGGTAAATGTCTTAATGGCTGGGGTGTACTTGTTGTTTACACCCATTGTTTGAAATGAAGAAGAAAAGCCATGCAATAAGTGCAATGCCAAAAGTGCAAATGATATGATATAAATAACGGTTCTCCAGATAGGTTCGAACTTTTCCACGGTTTCCGCATAATAGCGCGTAGGATCCTCAGGATTGCCCTCGATGTATTTATAAGCCATTTCATGTACCCAGAAGTCGTACATATGAAGCCCGATAAAAGCCAGGATGACGGCTCCTGAAATAATCATATTCCTTGATACCCAAGGGGCATTGGCGCTGCCTTTGTACTTCATGTATTTTATACCTCTTGCCTTATTGTTTTGAATTTCAAGCACAAAACCCATTACAAAGTGTATGATGACACCTGCAATCAAAATTGGCTGCAGCAAGTATTGTACCAAGGGGTTATATCCCATGAAATGCGACCAGGTATTGAAGGTTTCCGGATCAATGACCGATGTGATGTTGATGGTGAAATGTTGTGCGAGGAAAAACACGAGAAAAAGTCCGGAAAGGGCCATAACCACTTTTCGAACAATCGAAGATTTTATCAATCCGCTCATTATGTTATCAGTTTAGCTGAACAAAAATACAGTAGAACATAGTTATTAACAAACTTTGGGAAGCTTTAGTATATTATTTGAATTGATTTTAAGTAAACGATTGCGGATGTTGAATTAATGTGCCACTAACATCAAAAATGTCTTTAAAAGCCTAAACAAAAAGCTCCTGAATCTTAAGGAGCTTTTCGAGCGTAGGTTGCAAGGACTTGGGAAATAACCCTAACTGTTTAGTCATAATTTGAACGGTAGATGACATTTCACTCCAAAATTTGACTACTCAATGGCCCAGATATCATTATAAAACGTTGTAAATGGGTCAAAGCCACCACCGATGATCCATATTCTATCGTCAAATACCACAGAGGCGTGCCCCCTTCTTTCAGAAAAAGAGTCTGTAGAGGTAGCTTCTGTCCAATTAATACCGTCACTACTATACCAAACATCGTTTTTTACCCCATCAGAAGAAACACCACCGATCACCCACAATTTATTATCGAATACGAGCGTGGTGTGATCTGCTTTTCCAAGAAAAGGAGCCGAAGGTGTCGCTTCTATCCAATTAATTCCGTCACTACTATACCAAACATCGCCGAAGTAATTGTCTGCATCTACACCTCCAATCACCCATATTTTATTATTGAATATGGTCGCTGTATGACGCCATCTTTCCGAAAAAGGAGGATCAGAATTAGTCTCGGTCCAGTTGGCCCCATCACTACTATACCAAACATCATTTTGTGTATCGAAACCAGAGCCTCCAATGATCCAAATTTTATCTTTGAAGACGACTGTAGCATGACCGATTCGGGGAGAAAACGGGCCATCTGGGTTGGCTGCTAGCCAGTTGACCCCATCGCTACTGTGCCAAATTTCACTTTTGCTGTTATTACTGAAGATACCGCCACCTTTGGATCCTATTATCCATAGTTCATTATCAAATACCGTTGTAGAATGGCCCCATCCTTGAGGAAAATCTGCAGCTGCTGAAACCTCGGTCCAATCTATGCCATCGTTGCTATACCATACATCGCTTTTGTATTCGTTTTCAGGTTCCCTGCCTCCGGTTATCCATATTTTGTCTTGAAATACAACTGAAGAAAAGCCGTAACGGGGTGAGAAATTGGCTGAAGCATTTACAGGTGCGTTCGGAAATGCATAATAACGGGTGGTAAACTTATAGATTGAACTCTGGGACATTTGCCCATCACTATCCTTTGCAACTACCTTCCAAAAATAGTCTGTAAGCAGATCCAACCTATCTGTAATTTCGAAGGAAGTAGCGGTAAGATTACCTTCTAATAAGATCGTTGGGTCTGGACCCGTTCCCAAGTACAATTCATACGTGACTTCCCCGGCGGCGGGATTTTTGGCCGATTCCCAAGTTAGGGTGGGAGTAAGACTAACTTCGGTCGCATTGCGTGGAACCTCTAAAAGATCAAAACTTAATGGAGGCCCACCAACTGGAAGCATGTCTGACGAATTATCATCCTTTTTGCAACTTGTAAGACAAAGGGTCGCCACGATAAATACATAGCATATTTTCATACCTACCTTTTTAAATTTAACTTAGTCCAAGGCCCAGACATCCTGGCCGAATCCTTCTGATGTAAGCCCTGCAATGACCCATAGTGCGTTGTCAAAGGCGAGCGATGTATGGCTCATTCTTTCGCTAAAAGGAGCGGCTTCGGTAGCCCTAATCCATTTGGTTCCGTCAGCACTATACCAAACATCATTTTGCCTTCCTTGCTCATCCCGCCCCCCAATTACCCAAAGGTTATTGCCAAAGACCACTGAGGTATGACCAGATCTTGCCGAAAAGGCTTCCTCGGTTGTGGCTAGCACCCACTCTATTCCATCACTGCTGTACCAAATATCATCGTACCATGCAAAAGGCGCTGACCCTCCGATGATCCATAGTTTGTTATCAAAGACTAGGGAGGTATGCCCTGTTCTGGCTGGGAAAGCGGCGTTTTCGGTGGCTAGTGTCCAATTAATTCCGTCATTGCTATACCAGACATCATTTTTTTGTTCGAAATCACCTTCAGACCCACCAATAATCCACAATTTGTCTTCAAACGCCACTGCTGTATGCCCTGATCTTGGGGGAAAGTCGGCAGCTGCCGTCGCTTGTATCCAGTTGATCCCGTCACTACTATGCCATACATCATTTTTTAGTGCTCCGTCAAAGCCGCCAATAACCCAGATTTTGTCGTCAAATACAACCGCTGCCTGACCTGTTCTTTTCGAAAATTCCGCAGCGGCTGTGGCTATATTCCATGCTTTACCGTCGCTGCTGCTCCATACATCGTTCTTTTGGTCACCGTCATAAAACCCTCCGATGACCCACATTTTGTCGTTAAAAACTACTGAGGAATGTCGGTCTCTTTTTTGAAATTCCGCAGCGGCATTTATGGGGCTTTCCAGAAGATTTAGATTTCGGGTTGTGAAACTGTGAATGGGGCTTTGGGAGGTCTTGCCTTCTTGATCCGTGGCAATCACTTTCCAGTAGTAGGTCGTTAGTAGTTGCAACCTTTCAAGAAGTTCGAATAACGTTCCATCAATAGTGTTTTTGTACAGTGATGTCGGATTTAGATCGGTATCCAAATACAGGTTATAGGTAATTGCTGTTCCCTGGGGATTCTCAGCCGATTCCCAGCTCAAGATGGGCAGTACATCAACCTCTTCGGCCTTATCTGACACACCGATCAAGTTAAAACTCAGAGGTGGTTCATTTTGAAGGGCGATTTCGATGGATGGCTTGTCATCGTTTTTTTGGCAGCCCATGAAAAGGCCGAACAAAAGGGAGAACACTATTAGAAGAATTATTTTTTTCATAGCTTTTTTTAAAGAGTTATAACAAGGGGAATTGCTTCTGTCAGTATCATGGCCTTTTATTTAAATGTCCAGATATCGTTGTAAGAATTGCCATCATAACCACATAATAACCAAATTTCATCTTCAAAAACAAGACTTGTATGGTCGCTCCTCTCTGGAAAAGGATGCTCTTCTAGGACCTCTGACCAGTCGATACCGTTCTCGCTGTGCCAAATGTCATCTATGGTACCGGGGTTACTGCCGCCCATAATCCACAGTTTATGATCGTACACCAAAGCGGTATGGCGAATTCTTGAACTAAACCCGTTGCTATTGTTTGCAAGTGTCCATTCAGTGCCATCCTCGCTGTACCAAGTATCGTTGACGCGGGTGCCGTTGGCTGATCCGGCAATGACCCAGAGCTTGTTGTCGTATACCACGGAAGCGTGCATGGATCTTGCTCCAAAGGCTGCTTCTTCTGTTGCCTGAATCCAGTCTAACCCATCTTCGCTATACCATACATCGCTTAGGGAGCTGCCATTGTAACCGCCAATGACCCAAAGCTTATTGTCATATACAACGGTCGTATGCCTTGCTCTTTCAGGAAATGAACTGGTCAAATCTGCCTCTTGCCATTCATTACCGTCTTCACTGTACCAAATATCGTTGAGGTAATCATCTCCGTCATACCCACCAATAAGCCAAAGTTTTCCATCGAAGTTGGTGAGGGTATGTTCCCACCGGCCCTTGAATACCGCCTCTTCGGTTACCAAATCCCAATCGGTTCCATTTTCACTTTGCCATATATCATTTAGGAAATTTGAATTGGTATCTAACCCTCCAATCAGCCACATTTTGTCGTTAAAAACGGTACTTGCAGTTTGTCGCCTTGCTGAGAAGGGTCCCTCGCCAACTGTTGGGTTTTCTGGAATATCTAAATTTCGGGTCGTAAAGCTAAAAACGGCACTTTCGGTGGTTGCATCTTTGTCGTCTTTGGCCGTTACTTTCCAGAAATACTCCTTTAAAAGCGCGAGCTGTGATTCAATTTCAATACTGGCAGTGCTTAAATATTCCTTGTAAAGTACCGTTGGAGGATTTTGTGTGCCGATAAATAGATCATAGGTCACGGGGTCGTTTTCAGGATCAGTGGCGATTTGCCATTGCAAAGTAGGTTTACGAGCCGTGTTTTCCATGCCGTTTTCTACGGATAGTAAGTTAAAGGCACCGGGTGCCTGGTTCATTGATTCTTCTTCGGGTTCTTCTTCTGGAGCCGGTTCTTCCGAATCTTCGGGTGGAATAACAGTATTGTCTGGCGCATCATTGCTGCAGGCTGCAAAGAACGCTGTGCATAGTAGTAATAATCCTGATTTTTTTATCCAATGAAACATTAGTCGAATCTCCATACATCGTTTAATTTGTTGTTTGTAGCAATTGCACCCCCTCCTATCACAAGCATTATATCTTTATTGGCCACCAAGGCTGGAGAAAAACGGGCGCCGTAGCCGGCGTCTTTTGTCTCTCTTTTCCAAGTGGCACCATCACTGCTCGACCAGAAGTCTGTATAATAGGTATCCTCCAAGGCATTTTCCAGGGATCCTCCTGTCAGCCAAATTTTATCCCTAAAGATGGTACTGTTAAAAAAAACACGCTCCGAAAAACGGTTTCCAGTCTGTTGTATCTCATTCCAATTCTCACCATCGGTCGAAAACCAAACATCTGATGTTTCTTCGTTTGTGGCCACAAGCGCACCGCCGATAACGCACATCTTATCATCAAATACAATTGCCTCAAAACCATATTTTGCCGAATAAGGTGCCGTATTGGTTTCCAATTCCCAGGTGACGCCATCGGTAGAGCTCCAAATTTCTTCGGTACTGCCGGTGGTGACATCGAAAAAATTCTCTAGGCCGCCGAGGGCATACAGTTTGGTTTTGTAAGCCAAGAGTTTTGTTTGCGCTCTTGGGCTAAAATCTGCATTATCGGTTTCCTGTACCCAATCAACACCATTGGCCGAACTCCATACATCGTTCAAAAGACTACCATTGGTAAAACCACCGACCACAAAGATTTGATCGTTAAAAACCGTAATTCCAAATTGTGCTCTACCGCTGAACCCCGCATCGGTAGTTTCCAACACCCAGGTCTCCCCATCAGTGCTCGACCATACATCGTTCGCCAGGTCCTCAATATTGGTTACCCCCCCGATAACCCAAAATTTATCCTTGAAGAATACGCTACGGTGGCCTTCGCGAACACTAAAAGCGGCATTTGGAACAAGGGCTTGATCAGCAGTGTTTAGCGGGCGGGTGCGAAACCGAAAAATTTCACTTGTGCTG